>NZ_JBSXNN010000096.1:0-85974 GCF_056857635.1 Vreelandella sp. L-15
GAGCTTGTGTAAGACCTGAGGTGCCATCACCAAGGGCAACGGGCTGTGAAGCAGGAACCCGGAAGGCAACAACCGGGAATCCCCTTCCTTTCCGCCGCAGGCGGCAGCTTCCTAAGAAGCTGAGGAAGGGGAGGAGGTCAAGGACGGATATTCAGCAACTGCGTAGGTCGAGAAGACGCCATGACCACACTGATGATTCAAGGCACCACCTCGGATGCGGGCAAAAGCACCGTGGTGGCGGGGCTTTGCCGAGTTCTCAAGCGCCGGGGTCTCTCGGTGGCCCCGTTCAAACCACAAAACATGGCGCTAAACAGTGCGGTGACCAGCGATGGTGGCGAGATTGGCCGCTCCACCGCGCTACAGGCCCAAGCGGCCGGCGTCCTTCCCCATAGCGATATGAACCCGGTACTGCTAAAGCCAGAAACCGACCGGGGTGCCCAGGTGATTCTGCGTGGTAAGGTGTACGGCCATATGGACGCGCTGGACTACCACGCCTTCAAACGCACCGCCCAAGAGAGCGTGATGGCAGCGTGGCAAGCGTTAGAGCAGCGCTATGATGTGATTATTGCCGAAGGCGCAGGCAGCCCGGCGGAAATCAACCTGCGCAAAGGGGATATTGCCAATATGGGCTTTGCCGAAGCCGCGGACTGCCCGGTGCTGCTGGTGGGCGATATTGACCGCGGCGGCGTGTTTGCTCAATTGGTTGGCACGCTGGCGCTACTGAGTGACAGCGAACAGGCCCGCACCAAAGGCTTTATTATCAACCGTTTTCGGGGCGATATTGCGCTGCTCGAACCAGGGCTAGAGTGGTTGGAAGCGCGCACCCAAAAGCCGGTGCTGGGCACGCTGCCGTATCTACAAGGGCTGCTGCTGGATGCCGAAGATAGCATCGGCACCGTGCAGGCGGAGAAAGAGAGCCAAACGCTCAAGGTTATCGTTCCTGCACTGCCGCGCATCAGTAACCATACCGATTTCGATCCGCTTCGCCTGCATCCGCAGGTATCGCTTAGCTTTATCGGCCCCGATCAGCCCATTCCCTGCGCTGATGTGATCGTACTTCCCGGCAGTAAAAGCACCGCTAGCGACTTAGCCTGGTTAAAGCGCCAAGGTTGGGACGCCGCGATGACTCGCCACCTGCGCTATGGCGGCAAAGTGCTGGGCATTTGCGGCGGCTTTCAAATGCTGGGGGAGTGGGTGGATGACCCCGACGGGCTAGAGGGCACGCCCGGGAAAGTCGCCGGGTTGGGTCTGTTACCGCTGACGACACGCATGGTGGCGGGCAAGCAGCTTCGCAACGTGAGCGGCATGTTGGTGGGGGAAGAAGCAAAGGTAAAGGGATACGAGATCCATAACGGCGTTAGCAAAGGCTCCGCTCTGGACAATCCGCTATTCGATCTCGGTACCCACTTGGATGGGGCCATCAGCGAGGACGGCCAAGTGATGGGCACTTACCTACACGGCCTGTTTGATCATCCAGACGCCTGCCAAGCGCTACTCACGAAGCTTGGCCTAGCCAAGGCAGGCAGCGTAGATTACAACGCCCACCGCGAACAAGCCTTGGAGCGCTTGGCCGATACGCTAGAAGCACATCTGGATATTGACGCGATCCTGGCGTTAGTCAAATCTTAACGGAGGCTATTCCGCTGCAGTGTCTTTCGATGGACGTTTCGCCATCAAGGTAATTTCTACCGAACTGCCACCGCAAATGTGGGGTGATTCAGTACAAGTGCGCGCTGGGTAGCGCCCTGGCTCAAAAAATTCGGCGTAGATGCTGTCTAGCGCATTGATCTGTTTTAGGTCAGTGAGGTGAACATCCACGCGAACCACATCCGCCAGACTGCCACCTTCTTGCTCTAGCATGCGCGCGAGTTCGCGCATCACTAGGCGGGTCTCCTCTTTAACATCGCCTCGCGCCGCTTCCCCGTTGGAAAGATCGGCCACCGTCAGGCCAGAAATAAACATATAGTGGTCGTCAACTACCATATGGCTACCCGGGAAACTGGGTTTTGGCAGGGTAGGGTCGTTGATGAACTGTGTCATGTGCTCTCCTTGGCAATAAAAAAATGCCTTGCCTTTACTGCGACTGCCTCAGGGCATTAGGGTTCAATGAATAACCAGACTGGTGTCATCACGCGCTTTGCTCTACGCTGGCGGGCTTTTATAGCTCGCCAGCGCTTGTTGTAAGGTAAAGAAGTGGCGGGGTGATTGAACGCAACGAGAGAGCGTTATGAAGGTAGTCCATGTAAGTCAGAGTGAGCCGCGTGATGCGTGTTTGGCCAAGCTATGTGCTGAGGTGTATGGCCAGCAGGCAGGCCTAACGCCGCTGGTAGTGTTTACCGGTACTAAAAATGTACTGTTTGCCCAAGAAGGCGCACGCCTTTTGGCGGGTGTAGACGGTGCTGGAAAGCCGCTGGCGCTAGCCCTGCTGGTGCTGGATGAAGCGGGCGAGGGCATGACCGTGACTCACGCCTGCGAGTTTGCAAAAGGTGCAAAAGCTCGTTTGTTGAGCGAGCTCAGTCTGAAGGCTCCGCTGCGCATCGATGCGCAGGATGAAAAAGAGAAAGCGTTCTATCAGAAGTGCGGCTTCAAACGCTGGTTCGCGGCGGATAATGGCCAGCATATTGGGCTGTCGGCGCGCCATCCTGCCAAGAGCCTTGAGGCGCTATCGCCCACGTTAGCACTGGATGAAGCACTGATTTTGCGTCGCTTTAAACACGATGCGGCTGCGTTTGCTCAGGCTAAAGAGGCATTTTTAACCGGGATCAATAACGTGCCTGCGACGCTTTAAGGCAACGCGGCGTTCCATTATTCGCGACTAGCTTGCACGCTGTTGTCATGTTCTCAATAGCGTGGCTAGGGCACGTGATCAGGGAGTAAAACGCTATCGTTTGTCGAAGGTTTGGAATATCCCACCCAAGCAACGGCGTTGGGTGGGCAAACGCTACTTCGCCAATTCGCGCATGGCGGTTTCCAGCCCTTCCAGCGTCATCGGATACATTCGGTCATCGATGAGTTCGCGGATCAACTGGGTGGAGTAGGTGTACTCCCACGCCCTGGGAGGCATCGGGTTTAGCCAAGCCAAACGGGGGAATTTCTCGGTCAAGCGTTTGAGCCACACGCCGCCGGCTTCATCATTGAAATGTTCGACGCTACCGCCAGGATGGGTGACCTCATAAGGCGACATGGCGGCGTCGCCGACGATGACCACCTGGTAGTCCGCGCCGTAGGTGTGCAGTACGTCCATGGTAGGGATACGCTCGTTGCCACGGCGCAGGTTGTTTTTCCAGACGCCTTCGTAGAGGCAGTTATGGAAGTAGTAGTGCTCCAGGTGCTTGAACTCGGAGCGTGCCGCAGAAAAGAGCTCTTCGCAGACGCGAATGTGGTCATCCATGGAGCCGCCCACGTCCAGAAACAGCAGCACCTTGACCGCATTGTGGCGTTCTGGGCGCATCTGGATATTGAGCAGCCCGGCATCGCGGGCGGTTTCGCGAATGGTACCGTCCACATCGAACTCGTCCCGAGCGCCCTGGCGGGCGAATTTGCGCAGCCGTCGCAGGGCCATTTTGATGTTGCGGGTGCCCAGTTCCAGCGAGTCGTCGTAATCGCGAAAGCGTCGCTCGTCCCACACTTTGGTGGCGCGGCGGTGGCGGGAACCATCTTGCCCAATGCGAATGCCTTCCGGGTTGTAGCCATAAGCCCCAAACGGGCTGGTGCCGCCGGTACCAATCCATTTATTGCCGCCTGCGTGGCGCTCTTTCTGCTCCTCCAAACGTTTTTTGAACGTCTTGATGAGCTCTTCGAGCCCGCCTAGCGATTCGATCTTGGCCTTCTCCTCGTCGGTGAGCTGTTTCTCGAATTCGCGGCGCAGCCACTCATCGGGAATCAGCGCTTCGATGGCGGCGTCCATGTCCTCAAGGCCCTTAAACCAGGCCGCAAAGGCGCGATCGAAGCGGTCAAAATGGCGCTCATCTTTGACCATCACCGTACGCGCCACCTGATAAAACGCCTCCATATCGGCAAACACCACGCCGCGCTCCACCACCGCGTGAAGGTCCAACAGCTCCCGCAGTGAAACGGGTACGCCTGCGCGTTTGAGGGTCTCGAACAAGCCGATGAACATGGCTTAGCGCCCGCTGTTTTTCTGGCGGCGCATCATGAACGCCAGGCGTTCAAGCAGGTGGGTATCCTGCTCGTTCTTGACCAGCGCACCGGCCATGGGCGGCAGCGCCTTGGCGGGGTCGCGATGGTAGAGCGCTTCTTGCGCCAGCTCATCGGCCATCAGCAGCTTGAGCCAGTCGACCAGCTCTGAGGTTGAGGGCTTTTTCTTCAGCCCTGGAGCGTTGCGCAGCTCAAAGAAAACCTCCAGTGCTTCGCTGACCAGTTTTGGGGCAATGTTTGGGAAGTGAACATCCACAATTGCCTGCATGGTCTCGCGGTCGGGGAATTCGATGTAGTGGAAAAAGCAGCGGCGCAGAAAGGCGTCCGGCAGCTCTTTCTCGTTGTTGGACGTGATGACGATGATGGGGCGCTTTTCGGCGCGAATGGTTTCACCGGTTTCGTAGACGTGAAACTCCATACGGTCCAGCTCTTGGAGCAGGTCGTTGGGGAATTCGATATCCGCCTTGTCGATTTCATCGATCAGCAGGACCACTCGCTCATCAGCGGTAAACGCTTCCCACAGTTTGCCGGGCTTGATGTAGTTAGCGACGTTCTCAACACCTTCCACACCTAGCTGTGAATCGCGCAGCCGGCTCACCGCATCGTACTCATACAGCCCTTGAGCGGCTTTGGTGCTGGATTTAATGTGCCAAGTGATCAGCTTGGTGCCGAGGGATTCTGCCAGCTCTTCTGCTAATAAGGTTTTGCCGGTGCCTGGCTCGCCTTTGATCAGCAGCGGGCGCTCAAGCACCACGGCAGCATTCACCGCCTGTTTAAGCGCATTGGTTGCGATATACGAAGAAGTGGAATCAAACGCCATAGTGGGCCTCGGCTTATTGGAAGCGTGGTGAATATTAGATTCAAACAAGTGTACGTGAGGCTGGCCGCCCAGGCCAAGCGCCGTCCGCTGTCAGGCCTTATTCGGCGGTACGATGCCTTGGCGCTGCATTTGCCGATACACCGTTGGCCGTGAAACCCCCAGCTCGCGTGCCACGGCGCTAATGTTCCATTGGTGTTGCTGCAGCCGTGTCACAAGGTGGCAATCAGTGGCCTCGCTTTCAGGCGCGGTTATCGCAGGTGTACGAGTAATGCGCTGGCTGAGGCACTGTTCGGGCAGGTCGTGTACGGTGATTTCGTCGCTCTCGGCGGTGACGAGTGCAAACGCCAGGGCGTTTTTAAGCTGACGAATATTGCCGGGCCAGGCGTAGGCAAGTAGGGCGCTGATGGCGTCGGCCCGCAGCCTAGGGGCGGAGCTTCCGCCGCGTTCGCTCACCACATCGCTGAATACTTGGCGAATCACGTAGAGCTTGTCGGCGCGTTCGCGCAGCGGTGGTAAGCGCAGTTGGGCACCGTTCAGGCGGTAGTAGAGGTCTTCACGAAACTCTCCCTGCGCAATCATGGTATCGATATGGCGGTGGGTAGCGGTGATCACCCGGATATCGACTTTTTCGGGTTTGTTTGCCCCTAGCGGCATCACTTCCCGCTCGGCCAGTACCCGCAGCAGGCGGGTTTGTAGCGCCAGTGGCATATCGCCGATCTCGTCTAAAAACAGCGTGCCGCCATGGGCCTGAGGGATCAGCCCGCGCATACCTTTTGCTCGCCCGCCGGTAAACGCGCCGGGTTCGTAGCCGAACAGCTCGCTTTCGATCAGCGCTTCGGGAATCGCCGCACAGTTCACCGCAATAAAGGGGCCTTTGGCGCGGTTGCCGCTATCGTGCAGAGCACGGGCGACTACTTCTTTGCCGGTACCGGTTTCACCACTGATCAGCACGTTGACACTGGCTTCGTTACGCAGCCGTTCGGCCAATTTCTGCACTTTACGTATAGCGGGGTCGTCGGCCCCCAGCCGTTCTAGCGCTGTTGGCAGCGAGGAGGCGGGCTTTCCGAGTGGTGCGATGCGCGGCCTGCGCGGCTCCAGCAGGCTAATAAAGTAGATGGCGTTGCTGGCGCGGGCGCGAAACGCCCTGAGCTGGTCGTTGGTCGCGCTGTTGATACTCAGCACATCGGCAATTTCGCACTCAAACAGTTCGCTGAGCATCGGTGCGTGTTGAGCAGACCACGGCGGCCAGCGCTGTTGGTGCGTACTGATCAGTTCGCGGCCGACGGCATTGGCGGCAATCACTTGGCCGTTCTCTTCTATCGCGATCAGCCCACGCCCATTGACGTGGACAAACTCCCGCGAGGTATCCAGGCGCACCATCAAGCAGTCGCGGTAGCGCTGCAGAAAGTAGGCGTCTTCGATCATGCGGGCGTAGAGCGTCACCAGCGAGAGGCTGAAGTTCTGACTCTCATGCTGAGTGGGCGACTGCAGCGCAGAGATATCCAGCACGGCCATCACGTTGCCTTGCGGGTCGGCGATAGGGGCAGCCGTGCAGGTCAGCGAAATATGCGTGGCGTCGAAGTGCTCCTGGCGGTGGCAAATGATCGCTTGGCGGTCGTGCAGGCAGGTGCCTACGGCGCAGGTACCCGCGAAGCGCTCGTCCCAGTCAGCTCCTAAATAGAGGCCCGCTTTGCGTAGCTGCTGGTCTTGATTGGGATTGCCGCGAAACTCCACGGTAATGCCGCGATGATCGGTGAGGAGCAGCACGTAGCCGAGCTGGGCGATTTGCCCGTAGAGCTGCTCGACCCCGGCCCGGGCGACGTGCAGCAGCTCATCGACGGATTCTCGGTGCTCGATCAAGGTTTGCTGGGGCACCACCCGGGCAGGGCGTGGCTGCGTGGGGTCGAGTTGGTACTCGTTGAGGCAGCGCAGCCAAGAGCGGCGGATGGTGGCCTGTGCCGGAAGCTGCGGCGCATCCAGCCCTTCACCTAGCTGGAAGATGTGCTCGATATGCTGGCGCTGCACGGAGGCCAAGCGTGTCGGTGGTAGTGATGGCGTTGGCATGGCGAATCCACACACGATTATTGTTGTACTTCCAGACTATGCGCTTTGTAGAGGGTGTCAACGAGGGTGTATTACGCCGTTAGTCGTGCGTTACACCTGTAACGTTAGCCGTACACACGACGTGACAGGTGTACGCGGTTTGCGCTGTTTTATGGCGCTGTGTGGATGTTTGATTGCTGATATTTTTCAGTTGCTTATTGCCTATTTAGCGCATTTGGCACGGCAGGTGCTTAGGGTTGAGTGTCTTATCGACAGTTCAACAATAACAACGACCTTGGAGTACCCGCGATGACTCACACAGAGGTAAGTACCCCATCAAGCGCTACCAGCACCGTCAACGCATGGCTACATGAGTTTGATGAAGCGCTCCAGGCGCGCGATATCCAACGCGTGCTGATGCTATTCAACGACGAGTGCTACTGGCGCGATTTTCTGGCGTTTACCTGGAATCTAAAAACCTGCGAAGGCCAGAAGGAAATCCAGGCCATGCTTGATGCCACGCTGGCCAATACTCAGCCCACCCAGTGGCAGCTTGACGGTGAGGCCAGCGAAAACGGCGATACCGTCGAGGCGTGGTTCACCTTCAAAACGGCCATTGCCAGCGGAAAAGGCTACCTACGTTTGATAAACGGCAAGTGCTGGACACTGCTGACCACCATGCAGGCGCTGGACGATTTTCCCGAACCGCGCAACCACCATCGCCCTAAAGGGGCCGAGCATGGTGCCAACAAACAGCGTGAAACCTGGCTGGAAGCCCGCGAGCGGGAAGAAGCGGAGCTTGGTTACACGCGCCAGCCTTACTGCGTGATCATTGGCGGTGGCCAGGGCGGTATTGGCCTGGGGGCGCGGCTAAAGCAAATGGGCGTGCCCACCATCATCATCGAGCGCAACGAGCGTGCAGGGGATTCCTGGCGCAAGCGCTATAAATCCCTCTGCCTGCACGACCCGGTATGGTACGACCACCTGCCCTACATTCCTTTCCCGGAGAACTGGCCGGTGTTTGCCCCGAAAGACAAAGTGGGCGATTGGCTGGAAATGTACACAAAGGTGATGGAGCTCAATTATTGGAGTTCCACGACCTGCGACAATGCACGCTTCGATGAAGCCGCAGGCGAGTGGATCGTGAACGTGAAGCGCAACGGTGAAGAGATTACGCTACGCCCTAAACAGCTGGTGATGGCTACCGGGATGTCCGGTA
This sequence comes from Vreelandella sp. L-15, assembly GCF_056857635.1. Classification (NCBI taxonomy): domain Bacteria; kingdom Pseudomonadati; phylum Pseudomonadota; class Gammaproteobacteria; order Oceanospirillales; family Halomonadaceae; genus Vreelandella; species Vreelandella sp. L-15. Next base: position 8,241 of record NZ_JBSXNN010000096.1, read on the forward strand.
TGCCTAACGTACCCAAGTTTGCAGGCTCGGAAAGCTTCGAAGGCGAGCAGCAGCACTCCAGCCAGCACCCAGGGCCGGATGCTTACGCGGGTAAAAAGTGCGTGATCGTGGGCTCGAATAACTCGGCTCACGATATTGCCGCAGCGCTCTGGGAGCACGATGCCGATGTCACCATGCTCCAGCGCTCCTCGACCCATATCGTTAAGTCGGATTCATTGATGGAAGAAGTGCTGGGGCCGCTCTACTCGGAAGAGGCGGTAGCTGGCGGGTTGACCCACGAAAAAGCCGACCTGCTGTTTGCCTCCATTCCTTACAAAGTGCTGCCTGACTTCCAACGCCCGGCGTTTGAGGCGATTAAACAGCGCGACGCTGAGTTTTACCAAAAACTCGAAGACGCGGGCTTTATGCTCGATTTCGGTGACGATGAGTCTGGCCTGTTTTTGAAATACCTGCGCCGTGGCTCGGGTTACTACATCGATGTGGGGGCCTGCGATCTGGTCGCCAATGGCGATATTAAGCTGCGCAGCGGTGTGGGTATCGAGCGGATCAATCCGCGCTCGATCACGCTCACCGACGGCAGCGAATTGGACGCTGACCTGATCGTCTACGCCACCGGCTATGGCTCCATGAACGGCTGGGCGGCTCGACTGATTTCTCAAGAGGTAGCGGACAAGGTGGGCAAATGTTGGGGTTTGGGCTCCGACACCACCAAAGACCCCGGCCCGTGGGAAGGCGAGCTGCGCAATATGTGGAAGCCCACCCAACAAGAGGCGCTGTGGTTCCACGGTGGCAACCTGCACCAGTCCCGGCACTACTCGCACTATTTGGCGCTGCAGTTGAAGGCGCGTATGGAAGGACTAGATACCCCCGTCTATGGGCTGCAGCCGGTTCACCATGTGTCTTAAAAGCTATGTGTCTTAACAGGAAGGGCAACCTATGAGCCAGTCAACGGATCAATCACAGATGCAGGCCGCGGTGTGGTATGCCGCTAAAGATCTGCGCGTTGAGCACGTGCCGGTGCCAACCATTAACGACCCTCACTCGGTGAAGGTGAAAGTCGCCGCCTGCGGTATTTGCGGCAGCGATTTACACGAGTATGCCGCCGGGCCGATTTTTATTCCGGTAGGCAAACCGCACCCCATTAGCGGCGAACAGGCTCCGATCATCATGGGCCATGAGTTTGCGGGTGAAGTGGTGGAGGTTGGTGAGAAAGTGACGCGGGTGAAAGTAGGCGACCGTGTGGCCATTGAGCCGATACTTTCACCTAACAAGGATGGCGCTTACCAGATGGAGCGCTACAACCTGACGCCGCTGCTCGGCTTTCACGGCCTCTCCGGCGGTGGCGGCGGATTTTCGGAGTTCACCGTGATGGGTGAGCATATGGTGCACAAACTGCCGGATGACCTCAGCTACGAGCAGGGGGCGCTGGTCGAGCCTGCGGCGGTCGCGCTGCATTCAGTACGCCAGAGCAGCCTCAAAGCCGGGGATAGTGCCGTGGTGTTTGGTGCGGGGCCGATTGGTTTAATGACCATCGAAGCGCTTAAAGCTGCCGGGGCTGCACAGATTTATGCGGTGGAAGTCGCGCCGTCCCGTAAGGCCAAAGCCGAAGCGCTGGGAGCCATGGTCGTCGACCCACAACAAGAAGACGCGGTGGAGAAACTGCACGCCTTGAGCGGCGGTGGGGTGGACGTGGCCTTCGAAGTCACCGGCATTCCCGCCGTGCTCAACCAAGCGCTGCACAGCACCCACGAAGGGGGCGAAGTGGTGGTGGTGAGTATTTGGGAGGGTGACGCCAGCTTCCAGCCCAATGACCTGGTCATCAAGGAGCGCACCATGAAAGGCATCATTGCCTATCGCCATGTGTACCCAGCGGTGATGGCGTTGATGCAGCGGGGCTACTTCCGCGCCGAGGATATGGTCACTCAACGCATTCCGCTGGCGGATATCGTGGAGGAGGGCTTTGAGGCGTTGCTGAGCGACAAGGCGCAGGTGAAAATTATCGTCACGCCATAGCGGTACGTTTTGGAAAGGCGAAAGGCCATCCGCGGATGGCCTTTTTTAATGGGATTTTTTGATGGGCGGTGCCGCTACTCGGCATAAATCATTTTGCGCGTCATCCCGCCGTCGGCGACAAAGTTCTGTCCGGTGATAAAGCCGGATTCTTTGGAGAGAAGAAAGCGGGTGAGCGCGGCAATATCTTCGGGAGTGCCCACGCGCCCCGCCGGGTGCTGTTCGCGGTCGATATCACGGTGCTCCACCGGCTGCTGGCGGCTGGGTTTTTGCCAGTCGCCGACCTCGATCCAGCCAGGGCTAACGGCGTTGACGCGAATATCCGGGCCTAGGCTGACCGCTAGCGCGTGGGTCAACGCGACAATGCCACCTTTGCTAGCGGCGTAGGCTTCGGTATCCGGCTCGGATTGGATGGCGCGTGACGAGGCCATCAGCACCATACTGCCGCCGTGCGGGCGTAGATAAGCAGCCCCATGTTTGGCGCACAAAAAGGCGCCGGTGAGGTTAGTGTTTAAGTAGGCCTGCCATGTCTCTAGCGAGAGCTGCTCCACCGGGCCATGGAAGGGGTCGGCAAGGCCCGCGTTATGCACGATGCCGTTGAGCTGGCCAAAGTGGCCGACGGTTTTTTCGAGGCTGGCTGCCACTTGGGCTTCATCGCTGACATCCGCCATTAGTGTTAGCAGGTTCTCACGGTGGGGCAGTCGTTCAGCGGCCGCACTTAGGGCTTCTTTATCAATATCCGTAATGGCAACGCGATAGCCGTCGGTGAGCAGGGTGTGGGCGATACCGAGACCAATTCCTTGGGCACCGCCAGTGATATAGATGATGTGGGGCTTAGTCATACGCACTTTTCCATGGTGAGTTAAACGTGTCTTGGCACGGTAGCCGTTTTAAATGTGAAATATCGATACAGCTAACGACAGCAGCTGAATAAATGCATACATTGACATTAACTGCTAATTGAACAGGACCCAACGCTAGGGCAGCATATCCTGGAACAGTTGACAAACTTCAGCTACGTGGTACGCCTGTTCTCCTCGGTTCCGGCTGCGTGCAAGGAGATTAACAAAGAGCCCCGATATTTTAATTGTCGATGCCATGATGGGTGTTGAGCACATGGTGTGCAGCCTCGATGCGTCAGATCAAGATCGGGATCGTTTACTGGTATTGGCGGATGAGGCGCTTTACCGCGCCAAACGCAGGGCCGCAACCAGGTGTGCCAGTAGCGCTATCCGTCGACGGCGCTGGCATGATTCGTTATGGAGCAACGCAGCAACAATTGCGCACTGCTGGTGCGCTTTTGCCGTCTGGCAAGCGATGCGCGTCTTTCGAATACGGTTTATTTTTTATAACTCTATGTATTTAAGTAGAAATATATTTATTGGCATGCGGCTCGCTACATAAACGGTAAGCAGCAAATGAACAGAGTCATTTAGGTCGCTTGCATGACGACACTCGATGCTCTCCCTTCTTTGCGACGTTGCTAAGGCGATGCCTGGCAACCCACCGAGTGAGCTGGCGTGCTCCACCTGGGTCCCCTTCGGGGGACTTTTTTTATGCCTGCTTTTCGGGGCCGTTGGTTAATAAAAGCTATCAGAGTCAGAAAACCTATAATAAAATTTCACAGGAAATTTGGAAACACTGTTCGTATACTATATATTGTATAGGTTAGCTGGTGTCGACCAGCACCAATCCCAAGCAAGATGCAAGAGGATGACCCTGATGAGCAAAATGAAATTGATCACCGCCGCTATCGTTTCAGCCAGCGCTTTCATGGCGAGCCAAGCCGCTATGGCTTATGAAGCTGGCGATGTCTTTGTTCGCGGCGGTGTTGCCCAAACGGACACGGGCTCAGGTAATGGCAACGTTGGTGGCGCAGACCTCAACGTACAAAGCGCACGCGGTTTCACTTACGGTGCGGGATACCTATTCAGCGACAAATTCGGCGTTGAACTCAACAGCTCGGAAAAATTCGAGCACGATCTGAACACCAAGCCCGGCGGTAGCGCAGGTAGCGTCGATCGCCTGCCGGTCAACCTGCTGGTCAACTACTACCCGATGGGTGGTTTAGACTCTAAAGTACAGCCCTACGTTGGTGTTGGCTTAAACTACACCCGCTTCTCTAGCGAGCCGACAGGTTTGAGCATCGATGAGAGCTATGGCGCCATTGGCCAAGCGGGTGTGGACTTGGCAGTGACTGACAACGTTATGCTGAATGGCTACGTTAGTTATGCTGACGTGAGTGCTGACATTAATAACGCGGCTGGCGCCACCATTGGCGAAGTCGATATGGAGCCTGTGACCATCGGCGGTGGTATTACTTACCGCTTCTAATCCAGGTTTGTAAGACACACGCCCGGCCCACTGATGTGGGCCGGGCGTTTTTGCATTGGTAGATTATTACTGCGTTAAATTATCTGAGCCGCTATCCGTCACCAGAATATTATCTTCAATGCGAATACCGCCGCAGACAGCCAACTGATCAACCAGTGTCCAGTTGACAGGATGAGACTGGTTTCGCAGCGGCGCGAGCAGCATGGGAATAAAATAGAGCCCTGGTTCAATGGTCACTACCATGCCGGGTTGCAGGGGGCGGGTGAGGCGAAGGGCAGGGTGAGCGTTAGGTGCCGGTGATGGCGTGCCGTCTGGCTGTCTCAACCCGGCCACATCATGTACCTGAATACCCAGCGAGTGCCCCAGCCCGTGGGGGCAAAAGGCTCTCGTAATACCTGCTTCCACGGCGCTTTCGGCGCTGCCGTTATATAGCCCGTGTGCGACCAAGATATCAGCCAAGCCTTGGTGCATTTTTTCATGCAGCGCAACGAAATCAACGCCAGGGGCGATGTGTGCAATCAGCTCATCTTTGAGGCTGTGCATGGCGGTAATTAAAGCGCCAAACTCGCTGGGGGCATCTGGGCCTGTATAGGTGCGGGTAATATCGGCGCAGTAACCCCGAAAGCGTCTGCCCGCATCTACCAGCAGGCTATAACGCTGCTTGGGGGCTGACAGGTCATAGTGCTGATAGTGTAAGACCCCGGCATGCTCATTTAGCCCAATAATATTTTGATAGGGCACTTCAGACTCGCGTTGTCGGCTGGCTGCCAGATAGGCTAACTGCACATCCAGCTCGGCGGCAGCGCCTATAAAAGCGGCGTTAGCCGCCTGATGACCTGCTACCGCCAGCCGGTTAGCTTCACGCAGGCAGGCAATTTCATAAGCAGATTTCGTCATCCGCAGCTCATCTAGCTCGCGAACTAACGCTTCAGGTTGCAACGTGGCCACGTTAGCGAGCTGCGCGGTGCTTTCAAGCTCCGTTACATCGCCAATGACGGTGGCGCGGCCTGATAGCGGTGGCGTGATTTTGTCGCTACATAGGTGCACATCAAACTCAGCGACCCACGGCTCTTCAGGTAGCTGTGTCGGCAAGTGCCAAAAATCTGCGGGCGCATAGAGGTAGAGCTGGGGGCGTTGATCGGGTTGAATCACCAGCCAGCTATGCTGAACGTCTGCCATACCGACCCAGTGTATAAAGTGGCCGTAGGCCTGAAAGGTCGTGGTGTGATCATCGGCGAAATGGTAGCGGGCGTGGCCGCTGTAAATCGCCAGGCTATCCAGCTGATGGTTAGCCAAGCATTGCTGGTAAGCACGCTGTAGCGACGCGATATGCTCGCGCTGCTGTTGGTAGAGGGTTGCTGACATATAAGACATCCTTTCAAGATCGGGGCGGGGTAAGCTCGCTCCACAGGCTATCGAGATCGGCGTGGTGCTGGCTTTGGTGACGATAAAGCCGCAGCTCCATCGGCACGTCCCAGCGGCTATCGCCAGCCCTGACCAGCGTGCCGTTGGCGAGTTCCGCCGCCACATTGCGTTCCGGTAGCCAGCTCATGCCATAGCCCAGCAGCACCAGCTCTTTAATGCCCGCCGCGTAGAGATTTTCACTTTGCGCTGTTAAGTACGTGCTTTGGGGCAGTCGCGCCAAATGCGCTTTGACCGCCGAGCCTAGCAGCCCCCGTTTGGGGTACGCCAACCATGGCGCTGGCTGCTGGCGAGAGCCGGGCAGCAGGGCGCACGCGGTGCCATCGCTTTTCAGCCCGGTCACGGGAATCAACCGCTCATGTCCAATGACTCGGTAAGTACAGGCGCTGGTATCAATATCTAGATCACAGCGGCCAATCGGCCAGTAGCAAATCGCCAGATCACACTCCGCCCGGGCAAGCGCCTGGAAGTAGTCGCTGGCTACCCAGCCCGTCGCACGTAGGTAGGGTTGAATACGCTCCTGCCTGCCAGTACTGGCAAGCCACTCAGGCAGAAAGTGCGCCAGCAGGCTTTGCGGTGCTGCCACCATAATGCGCCGCTGCTGCCCGGCACTGATCTCACGAACGCGATCACGCGTTAAGCGAACCCGGTCGGTGACCTGTTCGCATAGCGTTAAAAACTCTTCCCCCGCAGGCGTTAACGACAGCGGTAGCGTTTGCCGGTTGATCAGCGTGACGCCCATCTCCTCTTCCAGCAGCTTAATGCGCCGGGAAAAGGTGGGCTGTGTGACGTGCTGTTCGTCGGCAGCGCGAGAGAAGTGTCGCGTTCTGGCCAAAGCAATAAAGTCTTCTAGCCAGCGAATTTCCATGCCCTACCTCGCAAAGCGGCCAAGCGTATAACGGTTGAATGGGCCGCGCTCATAGGCGGCCTTCTTCAACAGCGTGGCACGCAACGTGGGTACCATCATCCTGGGTTCTTAGTGCAGGAATTTCCTGTTTACAGCGGACGTTGGCATGGGGGCAGCGGCCATGAAAGACACAGCCGCTAGGCAGATTGACCGGCGTAGGCACTTCACCGGAGAGGCGAATGTGCTGGGGGCGGTCATCTTCCAAGCGAGGAATAGCGGATAGCAGCGCCTGAGTATAAGGGTGCCGAGGCTTAGCAAACAGCGTAGCGGTGGTCGCAATCTCGCATACCGTGCCCAAGTACATAACGGCCACCCGCGTCCCAAAATGCTCTACCACCGCCAGGTCGTGGGTGATGAACAGATAGGTCAGGTTACGGTCCCGTTGGGCATCCATCAGCAGGTTGAGCACCTGAGCCTGAATGGATACGTCCAGTGCTGAAATGGGCTCGTCGGCCACGATAAATTCGGGGTCGACGGCGAGTGCGCGAGCAATCGCAATCCGCTGGCGCTGTCCGCCGGAGAACTCGTGTCCAAAGCGCTTGCCCCAGTCTGGGTCGATACCCACCGAATGCATCACCTCCTCGACTTTATCGAGGATCTGCTGGCGCTTCCAGTCGGGATGGTGAAGCCGCAGTGGCTCTTCCAGCGTCTGCTGAATGGTCATGCGTGGGTTCAGCGACGCGTAAGGGTTCTGGAAGATCATCTGCATGCGCTTGCGGTAGGGCAGGAGCTGCTTCGAGCTGAGATCGTCGATGCGCTGGCTGTCGTAGCGAATTTCACCCTCTGAGGGAGAAATCAGCCCCATGACCGTGCGCGCCACGGTGGACTTACCGCAGCCAGATTCACCCACCACGCAGAGCGCTTCACCGCGTTTGATGTCCAGGTTCACGCCGTTAATGGCGTGGATAAACTCCTGATGGCGAACCAGCTTGCCGCCTTTGAAACGTAGCTGTTCCAGAAAATCACCGGAGAGTGAGAAACGCTTTTTAAGACCGCGAATTTGCAGTAGCGAGTCGTTGCTCGCTTCGTTTTGGGTCGGCATGGTCGCGATCGTTTCCGCCTGGGCGTTCATAGGGTCTCCTCCTTCAAGCGGCGGTCTTCAAGCATTTCCGCCACCATGTGGCAGGCAACGCGGCAGTTACCGGATTCAACAAAGTCGGGGACTTGTTGGGTGCACGCAGGCCGAGGTTGGCCGTCGGCACGGTTGATAAAGTCGCAGCGGGGGTGAAACGCACAGCCGCTGGGCAAGTTAGAGAGCGACGGCATGCTGCCACGAATCTGGTTGAGTTTTTCGCCCGGTGTTGCCATCTGCGGCAGTGCGTTGATCAAACCTTGAGTGTAAGGGTGCTGCGGGTCGTTGATGATTTCCCGTGAGGGACCTTGCTCAATTACTCGGCCTGCGTACATGACCAGCATGCGCTGCGTTACCTGGCTCACCACACCCAGGTCGTGGGTAATCAAAATCAAGCCCACGTTGTGCTGCTCACACAGCTCCAACAGCAGCGCCATGATTTCGGCCTGGATGGTGACGTCTAACGCCGTGGTTGGCTCGTCGGCAATGATGATATCCGGGTCGAGCAGCAGGGCGATGGCGATAATAATACGCTGGCGCATCCCGCCGGAAAGCTCGTGGGGGTACTGGTCTAAGCGCTTTTCCGGAGAGGGGATCTGCACTTGGCGCAGCTTATCCAGGGCGATGGCGCGCGCTTCTTTGGTCGAAATACGCCGATGCGCCTTTAAGCACTCCACCATCTGCTCGCCGATGGAGAGTACTGGGTTCAGGGTCATCATCGGATCTTGAAAGATCATTGAAATGCGGTTGCCGCGCACTTTGCGCAGGCCGCGCTCCGACATGCTGTTGAGTTCTTTCCCTTCAAATTTAATGCTACCCCCGGCAATAAAGCCGGGCTTGGCGATCAAATTCAGCAGTGAGAAAGCGGCGACGGATTTACCCGCGCCAGATTCGCCGACGATACCCAGGCGCTCGCCGCGCTCCAGGGTGAAATTAACGTCGCGCAGGGCGCGCACTTCGCCCTGACGAAGGGCAAAGCGGACATCGAGATGAGAAACTTCAAGAAGTGCCATGGTGTCCTCAGCCTTTGTAGAGTCGTGGGTTCATGACATCGCGCAGCCAGTCGCCCAGAAGATTGATTGACAGCACCAGCACTACCAGCACCGCACCGGGGATCAACGTGATCCACCAAGAGCCTGATTGAATATAATCAAAGCCTGCTTTGATCAGCGAACCCAGCGAGGGGTGCGTTTCCGGCATACCCAGCCCTAAAAACGACAGCGCCGCTTCGGAGATAATCGCGTTAGCAATTTGCACCGTGGAGATAACGAAGATCGGTGAAAGCGTGTTCGGCAGCACATGGCGGAACATGATGCGTCGGCTACGCAGGCCCATTACGCGGGCGGCGTCCACGTACTCTTTGTTTTTCTCGGCCAGCACTGACGCGCGCACGGTACGAGCATACTGGGGCCATTCAGCAAGGCCGATAATCAATATCAGCATCAAAACGGCGTATTGGCTGTAGAACGCGCTGCCCATAGTGGCCTTCACCACCGCACCGACCACAATCGCCACCATCAAGGTGGAGAACGAGAGCTGGATATCCGCTAGGCGCATCAGGAAAGCGTCGACACGGCCGCCCAGGTAGCCTGCCATTAGGCCGAAAGTCACCCCCAGTAGGGCTTGCAGCGCCACCGCGCCAAAGCCAATCAGCAGCGATACCCGCGTGCCGTACAGAATGATCGACAGCAGATCACGCCCCTGGGCGTCGGTGCCGAGCGTATACATCTCGTCGGCGCCATCAATCCAGAAAGGCGGCAGCTCGGAGGCGAGAATGTCGATTTGAGCCAGGTCATAAGGGTCGGTCGGCGCTAATAGCGGTGCCGAAAATGCCGCAATGACTAAGCAGATAAAGACCGCCAAACACAGTTGCGCCGTACGGTCACGTTTGAAGCTGTACCACAAAAAGGAGTCGCGCAGGCGCTCCCAGCGGCTTGGTGCAGTGGAAGTTGTGGACGTTGTCATGCGGGCTTACCAGTCAGTTTTACAGTGGGGTTCACGAAGCCGTAGATCAGGTCCACGATGGTGTTCGTAACCACGAAAATGACGCCGACAATCATCAGGTAGGTCACAATGAGCGGAATGTCGGCATGGTTGATGGCGTCAAGGAACATCAGCCCCATGCCCGGCCATTGGAATACGGTTTCGGTCAAAATGGTGTAGGCCACCATGGTACCAATCTGTACGCCACCCACGGTAATCACCGGCAGCATGGTGTTTTTCAGCGCGTGAACGAAATAGACACGGCGCATGGAAATCCCTTTAGCGCGCGCATACTTCACGTATTCAGATTGCAGCACTTCCATCATTTCTGCGCGAATCAAACGAATAAACAGCGGCAGCATAATGGAGGCTAGCGATACGGCGGGTAGGACAAGGTGTTGCAAGCCATTCCAGGTAACTAGGTTGGTATCCCAGTGGCCGACGACATGCACCAAATCATAGCCACGACCAAACGACGGCATATTGCCCTCGGTCGAGAGCAGGCCGTTTAACCAAGCACCCCAGGCAGTGCCTTCGGGGAACAGCGAGACGGTAATACCAATCGAGAAAATTTGAATTAACACAATCGCGGTCAAGAAGACCGGGATCGAAATACCGATAATCGATGCCCCCATGAAGAACCGGGATATCGGCGAGCGCGGTTTGATAGCGCTATACACGCCAATGGGAACAGATAGCAGCACGATAATCAGGGTGGCAGCAAATACCAGCTCAAGGGTGGCGGGTAGGTGCCGGGCAATCACTTCCAGCGCTGGTTCGCGGTAGAAGTAGGAGTAGCCAAAATCACCCTGCACAGCGTTTTTAGCAAAACGCACGTACTGCACTAGGAAGGGGTCGTTGAGCCCCAGCCGTTCGCGAATGGCTTCGCGTTCACTTTCGGGGACCGACTGTCCGACCATCTGCTGTACAGGGTCACCCAGGTTATCCTGGATGGCGAAGGCCAATACACTGATGACAAACATCACCAATATTGCGTGCATCAGCCGCTTGATTAAAAAAGCAATCATGGCGTACGCCACCTATGTAGGTTAATCAGAGAAGCGCCGCGTGGCCGTCTGGCGGCCGCAAAGAAAACGCTTCGCTCTCCAGCAGGGCTGGAGAGCGAAGCATCCTTGCGCGGGTGTTCGGTTCTGCGTGGGGATTAGCGGTTAATCACCAAATCACCCAGGTAGGGGAAGTCCAGCGCGCTAACAACCGGCTCAACATCTACGCCTTCAGCTGCGGCATAGGCAAGGTTTTGCCAGTGCAGCATGACGAAACCAACGTCTTCATACAGCATGGCTTCTGCTTCACGCAGCATTTCGTTGCGTTTTTCAAGATCGGTTTCGCTGTCGGCTGCTGTCACCAGCGCGTCGATCTCTTCGTTGCAGTAGCTGCCGTAGTTGTACTGGCCAGCACCGCTCTCTTCATCAATACAGAAAGAGAGGTACTGGAAGAAGTTGGCGGTGTCTTCGGTGTCCGCGTGCCAGCCGATCATGGCGATGTCTGACTGGCGCGTGTCGTACTCAGGCCAGTACTGGGCCAGCGGCATGGTGCGCAGGTTAACGTTGATGTTGATACGCGCCAGCATGTTGGCAACCGCTTGGGCCAGCTGCGCATCGTTCACGTAACGGTTGTTCGGCGCGATCATATCAACGCTGAAGCCCTCTTCGTAGCCCGCTTCGGCCATCAGCGCTTGGGCGCGCTCAAGGTCGTAACGGGGAACGAGATCCGGATTGTGGCCAGAGTAACCTTCCGGAGAGAACTGGCCAGCCGGCGTGGCGAAGCCGCGCATTAAACGGTCGGCGATGCCTTCCTGGTTGATGGCTAAGTCAACGGCTTGACGAACGCGAGCATCTTGGAAGGCTTCCACGCGCTCTTCGTTGAGCTGGAAGCCGATGATGCGGGTGCCGGGCACTTCTACCAATTCCACACCGTCGGCGTTACGCACACGATCAAGGTCGTTAGGCGGAACGGCATCGATGAAGTCAACGCCGCCAGACAGCAGGGCCGCCACGCGTGAGGCATTTTCAGCAATCGGCGTTAACACGATTTCAGAAACGTTGCCTTCGCTTTCGGTATCCCAGTAGTCTTCAAAACGTTTGAAGTCAACGCGGACACCCTGGCGACGGTCAGTGACGATGAACGGGCCGGTACCTGATACGTGGCGTGAAGCGAAGGAGTTACCCGCTTTAATGATTTCGGCTTTGTCGTTACCGTCTTCGGTTTCGCCTGTGTAGAACTCGCTATCCATCGGGAAGATGTAGGTGGCGAGGTTCAACAGCAGCGGGTAGGGCTCAGACGTGGTGATTTCGACGGTGTAGTCGTCAACGGCTTCTGCACTGGCAACCGGGTCAAAAATGGCGCGGTAGTCCGGGCTCTCTTTCAGACGCTCGATGGTCCACACGACATCTTTTGCTGTGAAAGGGTTACCGGAATGGAAAGTAACGCCTTCGCGCAGGGTCATGCGCATGGTGGTGTCGTCTACCTGCTCCCACTCAGTGGCTAGGCGCGGCTCAAACTGAAAGTTTTTGGTCCAGCGAACCAGCGGGTCAAACGCGAGGTGCGAAAAACGCAGTACGCCGCCTGACAGCTGCTCATGCAAGTCCAGGGTTTCAGGGTCAGCGGAGTAGCCGATACGGAGGGTTTCGGCGTTTGCGGTCATCGGCAACATGGCTGTTGCTGCCACAGTAGCACCGATCACAGAGGCCAGTAGCGTCTTCTTGAGCGTCATAAATGTTCCCATGCATGTTGTTTATTGTTCGTCTTACTGAGTGAGTGTTCAGCGAGGTACTTGTCAGTAAAACAGACACGGTCAGCTCGTAAGCTATGCTGACAACATAGAGAGAGGTGGTGGCGTCATACAATCGAAATAATGACTGGCATCATTCATCTGCTGAATGATGGGGCTAACGGCGGACGTTGTAGCATAGGGTGCTAGACAAAAGTCGATAGTTAAGCGGTGTGAGAATACGATCAACACCTAACTCAATAGATAGGGCATAACAGACTATGTTGAAACAATGTGTTAGCTGGCTGGCTGTCAGTCTCATCGCTGGGTGTTCATTGTTGGTAAGCGCTGATGAAACGGCGGATATGGTGGGGATCTTGGGTGAAGATGAGTATGCCTGGTTCGTATTACACCAAGGTGACGATTCAAATGCGTCGTTTATGGAGGTAGGTGATCAACTGAAAATCGAGGTCACTGGGTTTATTGATCCAGTTGAGTGGGATGCTCAACAGGCATTGGCCATGAGTTTAACGTTAGAGAATGAGGAGCTCATGGAGGCAAGCGTGGTGCAGTTTATGGGCGAAACGGCGATGCCGCCTCTCTATACCTCTGAGGGTGGCGATATCACAGTAACGCTGAGCCACGTTGAGCAAACCGGGAGAGACCTCCATGTGGTGGGCCATATTGAAGGGCAGTTAGCGCTTCAGCACACGCTAGAGTCATCCCCCAGCGCTTCGGAGGGCGTGCCGCTCAGCGTGCACTTCGATATTACCGCGCAAAAGGTCGAGTTTTAGGCAGCGTATGTCGCCGTAATTACGCGCCAAAACGCTGGTGAAGCCAGCGGTTAATCTCATCCGATTCGTATAGCCAGGTGGCTTGACCTGCGTCATCGGTAATTTTTAGGCAGGGAACCTTTACTTTACCACCACCTTCCAGCAGGGCCTGCTTATGTGCAGGGTCTAGCTGTGCGTCGCGAAGCTCAATATTAAGCCCCAGCCGGGCAATCTCTTTACGCACTTTGATACAGAAGGGGCACGTTCTGAACTGGTAGAGCGCAAGCTGTTGGCAAGCGGCGTCTACCTGAGCCTGCTCTTCTGGGGTGCGCTCTACGGCTTTTGGCGTGGATAGCTTCTCGGAGATCAGCATGACGGGGGCTAGCAGGACGCGAACGCCCCGAAAGAAGTAACGAATTAAGATGCGCATGGTTGTCTCCTCTCACTGCACTGCTTTACAGCGTATGCAGTGGACGGGTTGTTGGATGTCGAATAAGAAAAGGTGCGCGCATCCTGCAATAAATCGTCAGAATTGTCACTTTCTGAGCCTGTAATGCCATGTCGCGCGGGGAACGAGATGAGCAACACCGCGTGGCGTGCTAATCTCAGCGCTCGTTGATTGATGTGTTTAGTAAGTTCAATCGTTTGAAATGGTTAGGAAGGGAGCGCTTGGCCCATGCGTCTGCATATTATTGGCATCTGTGGCACCTTTATGGGGAGCCTTGCACTACTTGCACGGGAGTTAGGCCATGAAGTAAGCGGCTCCGATGCCAACGTATATCCACCGATGAGTACGCAGCTAGCTGAGGCTGGGATCACCCTGATGGAAGGCTATCAAGCAGCCAATCTCTCAGGCTCAATCGACTTGGTGGTCGTGGGTAATGCGCTCTCACGGGGCAATCCGGAGGTGGAGGCACTGCTCAATAGTGGCATGCGCTATACCTCAGGGGCGCAGTGGCTTGCAGACTATGTGTTGCCTGGCCGCAAAGTGATTGCGGTGGCGGGCACTCATGGCAAAACCACCACTGCCAGCTTGTTAGCTTGGCTATTAGAAAGTGCTGGGCTAAAGCCTGGCTTTCTGATTGGTGGCGTACCGCGTAATTTTGGCGTTTCGGCGCGCTTAGGCGACGAAAACGCCCCCTTTGTAGTAGAGGCCGATGAGTATGACACGGCCTTTTTTGATAAGCGCTCCAAGTTTGTTCACTACCGCCCGACGATTGCCGTACTCAATAACCTTGAGTTTGATCATGCTGATATTTTTCCTGATCTCGCCGCTATCGAGCGCCAGTTCCACCATTTAGTGCGTATCGTTCCCAGCCAAGGGCATTTATTAGTAGCCGATCAGCAGCCCGCACTGGAACGAGTGTTGAAGATGGGGGCGTGGTCACCGGTGGCCTATTTTGGAGCTGATGCAAACAGCCAGTGGCAGCTGCGCTTAGAACGTGCCGACGCTAGCCGTTTTCAGGTCTTGTATTTAGGCGAGCAAGGTGAAGAGGATGGCGTGGTGGAGTGGGCGTTAACCGGCGAACACAACGCGCGCAATGCACTGGCAGCGCTCGCGGCAGCACGACTGTGTGGCGTGAATTTGGTGCGGGCGTGTGCCGCGCTGGCGCGATTTAAAACACCGCGCCGTCGGCAAGAGGTAAGGGGCGAGGTCAATGGCATTCAGGTGATCGATGATTTTGCCCACCATCCGACGGCCATTGCCGCCACGCTACAAGGTCTGCGCGCAGCCACGACCAAGGGGCGTTTGCTGGCAGTGATTGAACCACGCTCCAATACCATGCGTTTGGGTGCCCTGCGGGAGCGCTTAAATGACAGCGTGGCCGATGCGGATGCGGTGTTCTGGTTTCAGCCAGCGGGAGTGGCTTGGTCGATGGAATCGCTGGTAGAGACTCAAGGAGAGCGTGCCGCGCTGTTTAACGATATTGATGCGCTAGTAGAAGCAGTGGTCACTCAAGCGTCACCTCTAGATCGTATTGTGGTGATGTCTAATGGTGGTTTTGAGGGAGTGCACGAGCGGTTGTTAGATGCATTAACAGCGCGGGAGCAGTCGAAGTGACAAAGTTTAAACCTCCGGTAACAGTAGCGCTAACAGGTGCTTCAGGCGCTCAGTATGGCCTTCGCTTGATCGATGTGCTGGTCGAGGCGGGGCATGAAGTGTGGGTAATGATTTCCAAAGCGGCTCACATGGTGATTGCCACGGAAACGGATGTGTCACTCCCTGCCCAGCCGCAGCGATTGGTAGAGACGCTCACAGAAAAAAGCGGTGCCCAGCCAGGGCAAATTCGCTGTTTTGGTCGAGAAGACTGGATGGCGCCCGTGGCATCTGGGTCTGGTGCACCTTCGGCCATGGTAATTTGCCCCTGTTCAACGGGCACGCTCTCGGCAGTCGCTACCGGCGCCAGTAATAACTTGATTGAGCGCGCCGCTGATGTGGCCATTAAAGAGCGCCGTACGTTGGTGATGGTGCCACGCGAAAGCCCGTTTTCTCCCATTCATTTAGAGCACATGCTGGCGCTTAGCCGCCTGGGTGTGGTGATTTTGCCCGCCGCTCCAGGGTTTTATCACCGCCCTCAAAGCATGGAAGATCTGATCGACTTTATTGTTGCGCGCATACTCAATCAGTTGGGTATTGCCCACCGCCTGATGCCCCGCTGGGGCGAAGACGCCGTGGCCACCTCTCGCGATGCGCAAAACAAGGACGGTTCGCCATGATGTCATGGGCGACGCTCTCGGTCTTCATACCGACGTTTCTCTTCGTCTCGTTAACACCAGGCATGTGCATGACGCTGGCCATGGTGTTGGGCATGACGCAAGGCGTCAAACGCACGCTGTGGATGATGATCGGGGAGCTGATCGGCGTCGGTTTCGTGGCGGCGGCGGCGGGGGCGGGCGTCGCTGCGTTGATGCTGCGCCAGCCCGAACTATTCATCGCCTTCAAGTGGGTGGGCGGTGCCTATTTGGCCTATTTGGGCATCATGATGTGGCGCTCACGGGGCCGTATGGCTATTCCTAGTGAGCTGGATACTGGCCCTGCCGCTGGGCGTCTTCAGCTTGCCACCCAAGGTTTGGTAACGGCCGTTGCCAACCCAAAGGGGTGGGCGTTTTTTATGGTGCTACTGCCGCCGTTTTTAGATGGCAGTCGGCCGCTTGCGCCGCAGCTCAGTATGCTAATTGCTGTCATTCTCACCATTGAGTTTGCCAGTATGTTGGTATACGCCACCGGCGGTAAAACGTTGCGTAAGCTGCTAGGTAAAAGCGGCAATGTGAGGCTGCTTAACCGCATCGCGGGCACATTGATGATTGGCGTAGGCATGTGGCTGGCATTGGGTTGAACGAGTCATTCCCTGCATGAATCCCCATGTTTAAACGGGCGGGAAAAAAGTAACACGTAGAATGATGAGTAGCAGTGACCCAAGCAGCAGCCCAAGCCAGGGAAAAGTCGGCAAAGGAGGACGATAACGCCGTTGCCAATTAAGCTGAACAAGCGCACAGACGACCAGACCAAGCAGCACACCGCCCATTAAGTCGCTGAGCCAGTGGACACCAATGATCAGACGCGAAAGTGCCATTGGGATCGTGATGGCAATGGCAAGCCAATATACCCACATCCGCCTTTGTCTCGGCATCTGTGACGCGACAAAGGCTGCTGTGATACCCACCACTACCACCCATGTGGAGGTATGTGCACTTGGGTAGGAAAACGACCCGACTAAATAGTCCGGTGTGTCAGGCCTAGCCCGCGCAAATACGGCTTTACCTAATGTGTTGAGTGCGCCAATACCTCCCAGCGCTAGCGCCCCATGGGCAAGTAGGTCAATACGTTTGACCAACAGCAACCAGAGTGCCCAAGGGGCGACGAGTGTAATAATCCCCGCTTTATCGCCCACCTCGGCAAGTAGCAGGCTGGCGTCTGTTAGCCAGGGAGTTGCCAGCCAGGAGAAGAGTCGCTGCGCCTGCAAGTCAATCAGCAAAGGGCCTGGATGCTGCATGACCATCAGTGTCCAGGCGGATGCTGCGGTAAGCGCTATGATGCATAAAAAGAGTGAGGCTAAAGGCACCTCGCCACTGCGACTCATAGCGAGCCACGGGCGGCGCATGGCGGGTATTCGGCGAGCAATACGTGCAATTGCAAAGTACACCCGCCCCTTGTGACCTACTTGCGCGCGGCCCCAGGAGAACATTACGGCCAGTGCCACGACGCTAACGGCCATCATCACCACGGCCATTTCAACATTGGCGGGCAGGTTGAGCTGCTGTTGCCAAGTGTGGCCCAGCAGGTAGCCGGGTAAAACGTATGCCGGTGCCCAAAGAGCAGCAGAAATTACGTTGGCTAAGAGAAAGGTGCGCGCTGGCATATGCATCATGCCCGCGATGAGCGGAATAATAGGGCGCACGGGTCCGACAAAGCGCCCAATAAACACCGAGTAGATACCATAACGCTCAAAAAAACGGGCGCCTCGGCCTAGCCATTCGGGATGAAGCGAAAGCGGCCAACGGGTCACCACGGTATCGCGGTGGCGATAGCCTAAAAAGTAGCTAAGCCCATCGCCTAACACAGCCCCTGCGAAGGCTGCGCCAATTAGCCACGGTAGCGCGACCATTTGATGCCCTGCCATAGAGGCAGCGGCAGTGATAAGCACAACGCCGGGCACCAGTAAGCCTACCAGCGCTAGAGATTCCACCATGGCAATCCCCAGCACCAGTAGGAGCAGCAGCGTAGGTGAAAGCGACAGAGATAACAGTGTGTCGGCGATAGACAAGGGCGATTCCGTCCGCAGATGGGTTACACGTTGGCAATAGCTTCGGCACGCGCTTCCAGGCGCTGTACATATCGCTCGAAGCTCTCTTTGCGAAGAGGCAGGCAGGTGGTAATGCGCGCTTCTAGTTGCCCAGTTTCCACTAGCACACGACGGGAAAGCGCTCTCTGTAAGCGCTCCCTAACAAGCAAGGCGCCACTTTCACTGGTATCGGGTAGGACCAGCCAGAATGTCGCATTGCCAGCGCGACCCAGTATATCGTGATCACGGCAACGGCTATTGACCTCGCTGCACAGGGCACCCAATAAGGCGGTTTGCGCACGGTGACCAAACTGCTCTTCTGCCATATCCAACTGTGGTAAGTGAAGCACTAGGACTGCCAAGCGCTTATTGAGCATTGCTGCCCGTTGAAATTCATTATTGAGCCGCTCTTTCAGCGTATCAATATGGTAAGCATCACAGTCGCTATCGTTTGGGTCTGTGGCCCGCAGTAGCGCCCGACGGCGTGCATGTTCCCATGGGGGAAGGGCGAGCAGTAGCGTTAACGCCACATGACTAAGTGAAAAAGCAGTCGTCTCAAAAGGTGCTAGCCACCACCAGGCGGAAAGGCAAACCATATTCAGACTAAGCGCGCTCCAAAGCGGCAACAGTAAAAATGTGGCTGCAATGGGTAAGCCGAGCCATAGGGGCGCTGGGCTTGGCTGTGTATAGGTGGCGGTTAGCACAGCAATATAGATGCTCGCCAATAACAGTATGCGCGGTATGCAGGGGCGAAACCCTTGGCCTAAATGCATCAGCAAACTGACCAATAACAGCATTGCCAAAAATAGCGGTATTAGCAGTTCGCGGTAGCTGCCCATCGCGTACAGCCACATCATGTAGCCCACCATGATGAACATACTGGCGCTATAGGCCGCAGTCATTAGTCGCTTGGGCAGTGGCTGCACTCTCATGCGGCCTCACTTAGCTGACGTTTCGGGTAGCGGCTTAGGGCTTCGATTGAGAGTGACGCCAGCTCGATCTCCATTAGGGGCTGGTGATAAATGGCGGCGCTGTCGGGTAGAACAGCACATAGGAGCTCGCGCCGTTTAGCGGCCTCTTTGGGCGTTCTCGATAATATGAGGGTGGCGAGTGTCGTGCCATTCAGTCGATAGACGTTTTCAAACTTATAAGTCAACTCGCAGAGTTTTTGGGCGACTGGCCAAAGTTGGTGACGCTTTACTTGAATGACTAACACTTCGGCATGGATAGCTTCCCGCTCTGAGCGGGTTTGTTCTCGCAGTAAATCGCGTAAGAGCTGCTCGCCTGCCCATAGGTTTGCTCCTGGTACTAGCCTTAGGCGTTGGCGTATATCGCCATTCATATTAATTAACTGGTGAGTGCGTGAAAGGGCCAGTACGCTGAGTGTTGCCAGCGATAAAACCATTAGGAGCCACTCCGGTAGGCTCACCACGGGAGCGAGTAGTAAGCAGCTAAGCATGGCCGCGCATGCATTAAAAATGGCGGCCCAGCGATGTTGAGGCAGCATAAACACTGCTCCCCATGCCCAAATAAGCAGCGCATGCCGCTCAGGTGCGGCGGCAATTAACCCTAGTAGTAGCGTTCCAGCGAGCATCTGCCAGGGCAGCCCAGGAGAGCGGCGATGGCTAAAATCCAGTACCAGCGCCGTAATAAAGAGCCAACCAACCGACAGCCAGAGCAACAGGGCAGCTGCTGGCGGTGCCATGGGCGTCCATAAAGCCAGCGCCACGGCAGCGGCGAGTAGACTGGCTCTTAGCAGGCTGATTTTGTATTTGCTTTGCATGGTGGCTTACTATTTACCTGATGGCGGTTGGCCTATTTAGCAGTCGCATAATGCATTGCTTGGCCTAGTCCTTTGAATCACTCAGTATAATGCCCAAATGGCGTAATATAAGCCCACTTCACTTAGCAACGCTGACCACAACACAGGGAGATAGTATGCGCGGTTCTGATGCATTCCAAGAAGACGCCCAACACCATTTGGCTGCCGGGGATGTGCCCGCGTATATGCAGGCCCTGGGGCAGGGCGCTCGGGCAGCGGCAAGCGCATTGCGACGTGCCAATACCCACATTAAGAATCAAGCGCTTGGGGCAATGGCGCAGCGTGTGGCGGCGGCACGCAGTGATATTCTACAGGCCAATGCCGAGGACATGCAGCGTGGGCGTGACAATGGGCTAGACAATGCACTGCTAGACCGGCTGGCCCTGAATGACCAGCGCATTGACGCGATGATTGAAGGTCTTCGCCAAGTGGCAGCGCTACCCGATCCGGTGGGTGAGATTGACGGCATGAGCTACCGCCCCAGCGGCATTCAGGTTGGCAAAATGCGCGTTCCGTTGGGAGTTATCGGCATTATTTATGAGTCACGCCCCAATGTAACGATCGAAGCGGCCAGCCTGTGTCTTAAATCGGGAAACGCTTGCGTGCTACGCGGTGGCTCCGAAGCCAGCGCCTCTAATGCAGCGCTTAGCCGCTGCCTTCAGGCAGGGCTAGCCGATGCGGGCCTGCCAGCGGGCAGTGTGCAGGTAGTGGCCACTACCGACCGTGCGGCCGTAGGTGAAATGATCAGTATGCCTGCCTATATTGATGTGATTATTCCTCGCGGCGGTAAGTCACTGATTGAGCGTATTTCCCGCGAAGCTAAAGTACCGGTTATCAAACATTTGGACGGCGTATGCCACGTCTATATTGATACCACCGCCGACCCCGCTAAAGCGCTGGTGATTGCCGTTAATGCCAAAACGCACCGCTATGGCACCTGCAACACCATGGAGACGCTGCTGGTGGATGCGCCCGTTGCCGATATTTTGCTGCCGGAGCTGGCCCGGGCCTATGCAGAACATCAGGTAGAGCTGCGTGGCTGTGAGCGCACGCGCGCGTTACTTCCCCAAGCCACTTTGGCTACAGAGGACGATTGGCATGCGGAGTATTTGGCGCCGATCCTCGCCATTAAAGTGGTCGATGGAATGGAAGAGGCGATTGAGCATATTGAGCGCTACGGCTCGCACCATACCGACGCGATTGTGACTCAAGACTACTCGCTGGCGCGGCGTTTTATGGCCGAAGTGGACTCAAGCTCAGTGATAGTGAATGCCTCTACCCGTTTTGCGGATGGCTTTGAGTATGGGTTAGGGGCAGAAATCGGTATCTCCACTGATAAGCTTCACGCCCGTGGTCCGGTGGGGCTTGAAGGCTTAACGACTCAAAAATATATCGTATTGGGTGACGGCCAGGTTAGACAATGAGTGACACGCCCAGCATCGCCGGGCCAATGCGGGTAGGTATGCTCGGGGGGACATTTGACCCCATTCACAACGGCCATCTGCGCAGCGCTGTAGAAGTGCGCGAGGTGTTAGGCCTCAATACGCTGCATATGGTGCCCGCGCCGCAGCCGCCCCTGCGAGATACACCGCAGGTGTCGGCTGCCCAGCGCTTAGCCCTCTTAAAAGCGGGCATTGGCGATACGCCAGGGCTGTTAGCGGATGATCGAGAGCTTCAGCGCGACGGCCCCTCATACAGCGTGGATACGCTGGCGGAACTCCGCCAGCAGTATGGCGACGATGTACCGTTAGTCATGGTGATCGGCTTCGATGCCTTTTTACGTTTGGCGAAGTGGGACCGTGCAGAGCAGCTTTTCGAGTTGGCCCACCTAGTGGTCATTGCTCGCCCAGGTTATCAATCTTCTTGGCCGTCAGCATTGAAGGAACTGGTCGGCAATCGAGAAGTCGATAGTGTCGATGTATTAATGCAGCGCACGAGAGGCGGAATGTTGATGCTTGAGCTGCCGTCTTTAATGGCGATATCTGCCACTTATATTCGGGAGCGGCTGCAGGCGGGTAAAAGCGTGCGCTACTTACTACCAGAAGCGGTAGAACAGGCTATTTTTTATCAAGGGCTTTATCAGTCCGATAAATAGCACTGGCAGTCGTGAAAGAAGCCGTTACAATGGCCCGCTTACAGGCTGATGCCACTCGAAATACCGACGTTAGTAACGACACTCGATACCACCACTCGATACCACCACAACAAGGGGTTGCCTTCAGGAGTCATGCACATCGATACACTGAAAAACCTAGCGATTGACTCGCTAGAAGAGCTTAAAGCACGCGATATTACTCAACTCGACGTTGCGAAATTAACCGAAGTTACCGATCTGATGCTGATTGCCAGTGGTACTTCTACCCGCCACGTGGCCGCACTGGCCCAGAACGTTGTCGAAAAAGCCAAGGCATCCGGCCTTCACCCTCGCGGTGTTGAAGGTGGCGATAATGCCGACTGGGTGCTGGTCGACCTGGGCGATGTGGTGGTTCACATTATGCTTCCAGAAGCCCGTGCGCTGTATGACCTGGAGCGCCTTTGGGCAGATCTGCCTAGCGACGCTGGCGCGATTAGTGAATCGCTGAAGCAGTTTGAAGAGCGAGCCACGATGTCATGAGGATTCGGCTGTTAGCGGTGGGTACAAAAATGCCTGCATGGGTGGAACAAGGCGTTGAGACCTACCGCAAGCGGCTCCCTCGGGATTTCACGCTGGAAATTGAAGAAATACCGCTCGGCCAGCGTGGCAAAAATGCCGATATCGCTAAAGCCCGCGCGCAAGAGGCGCAGCGAATTCGTGAAAAGCTGCGTGGCGATGAAATCGTGGTGGCGCTGGAGGTAAAGGGCAAACCCTGGACCACCGAACAGTTGGCGCAGGAAGCGGATGGCTGGCGCATGGAAGGGCGTGATGTGGTGCTGTTGGTGGGTGGCCCGGACGGCTTAGAGCCTGCGCTTTCCGCTATGGCTGATAAAGCTTGGTCACTTTCGCCGCTAACGCTACCTCACCCACTCGTGCGAATTATGTTGGCAGAGCAGCTTTATCGCGCCTGGACACTGCTAGTGGGCCACCCCTATCACCGCTAGTGAGCAACACAGAGTTAATCACTAGCCGTTATGTTGCATTTATTCCCCACTGGGGCCGCCGCTTTTATTGTTTGATTTGAGAGTCATCTGTTGCCATGCCCCAGCGCCGTGACACGCTAAAAAATCCTGAGCAAGAGCTGCGTATTTTCCGTGTCAGGGCGCTGCTTGCTGTCTTGGTAGTGATTGTGTTGACGAGCTTGCTGGTAAGCCGCCTTGGCTATTTGCAAATCGTTCAACACGATTTATACAGCACGCGCTCCGAGAAGAACCGGGTACGCGTCGAGCCTCTGCCGCCTAACCGCGGGCTTATCTACGATCGTAACGGTACGCTGCTGGCGGAAAACCGTCCTACCTACAACCTGACCCTGGTGCGTGAGCGTGTCGATGATCTAGACGACACTCTGGCCCTGATCGTCGATTTATTAGAGCTGCCTGAGGAAGAGATAGAGGCATTTCAGGTGCGCTCGCGGCAGCGTCAGCGTCCTTTTCAACCTGCGCTGCTGATGAGTGACTTAAGCGAAGAGCAGATTGCGCGACTGGCCGTTAACCGCCACCGGCTGCCTGGTGTTGAAGTGGAAGCCCAGCTGTTGCGCTACTATCCCGATGCTGAAGTCATGGCTCATGCTCTGGGGTATGTGGGACGTATTAACGCCGAAGAGCTACAGGACTTAGACCCAGGCCGCTACGCGGGCACGCACTTTATTGGCAAGACCGGTGTCGAGCGTTTTTACGAAACCGAGCTACATGGAGAGGCGGGCCTACGCAAGGTAGAGACCAACGCCCGTGGTCGCGTGCTTCGCGAGCTTGGCCGTACTGACCCGGTGCCCGGCGCTAACTTAACGCTTACTCTCGACCGTTCCCTGCAGATGCTGGCTTACGAGCTTTTGGATGGTCGGCGTGGCTCTATTGTGGCTATTGTGCCAAATACTGGTGAGATTCTGGCGATGGTGTCGACCCCGGGGTTTGATAGCAACCAGTTTGTGACCGGGATCGACGTAGCCTCTTATCGAGCACTGCAGGAAGATATCGACCTCCCACTGTTTAACCGTGCCATTCGAGGACACTACCCGCCAGGCTCCACCATCAAGCCGTTTCTGGCCCTGGCAGGTTTGGTGGAAGGGGTCATTACCCCCGACAGCACCATTAATGACCCCGGCTTTTATCAGCTACCAAACGACTCCCGACGCTACCGTAACTGGCTGCGCTGGGGGCATGGCCGTGTCGATATGGAGCGCTCGATAGCGGTCTCCAACAACACCTACTACTACACGCTGGCTCATGACCTCGGCATTGATAAGCTCCATGAGCGTATGAGCAACTTTGGTTTTGGCCAGCGTGTTGCCCACGATGTGCAGGGGGAAAGCACTGGACTCATGCCCTCCCGAGACTGGAAGCGAGCACGTTTCAACCAGCCCTGGTACCCCGGTGAAACGCTATCGGTGGGGATTGGCCAAGGCTACTGGCAGGTCACACCTCTGCAATTGGCCAGCGCCACTGCCGCGTTGGCAAACCGTGGGCACTGGGTGAAGCCTCGCCTTGCCCTGCGTATTGGTGAAGAGCCAGTGCCCGCAGAACTACCCGATACGCTCCCCGATATTCAGCTGGCCAACGATAACTGGTGGGATCGGGTATATAGCGGTATGGAAAAAGTGCTCAGTGGCAGCGAGGGTACGGCGCGTCGAACTGGGGTAGGGCTCGAGTATCGCATGGGGGGCAAGTCAGGCACGGCCCAGGTGTTCTCGCTCGGCCAGGATCAGCGTTACAACGCGGAGGAGTTAGAGGAGCGGCTACGAGACCACGCGCTCTTTATGGCTTTTGCGCCCATTGAAGAACCGAAAATTGCGGTATCGGTCATCGTTGAAAACGCGGGGGGTGGCAGCACTCATGCCGCGCATTTGGCGCGGGCGATGACGGATGCTTGGCTGCTCGAAGATGAGGCCCCCGAGGCCGAGGAAGTCAAAGAGGTGTTAGAGGAAGATACCGCCAACGTGGAGGGTAACTAGCGATGCCTTGGCAACTGATTACCCGCTCGCTGCGCCGTTATCCGGTACGCCCGCCTGATAGCGGTATTGCCCGTCGCAAAAGTATTTGGGAGCGTATCCACCTCGACCCTTGGCTGCTAGGGATGCTGTTGGTGTTGATGGGTGGCGGTTTGGTGGTGCTTTACAGCGCTTCCGGGCAGCGTATCGACACCGTGATTGCCCAAGCCATGCGCTTTGGTATTGCGCTTTCTGGCATGGTGATTATTGCACAATTTTCCCCTTCAACTTTTTTACGCTGGGCCCCGCTGGCTTACGGTGCTGGGCTAGCGATGCTGTTGGCGGTTGAAGTTGTCGGCGATGTAGGTATGGGCGCCAAGCGTTGGCTGGAAATTCCGGGGGTCATCCGTTTTCAGCCCTCTGAGATGATGAAGTTGGCCGTACCGCTCATGGTGGCCGCTTACTTAAATCGCTGCCAGTTGCCGCCTAGGCTGCGTGATATTGTGGTGTGTGCGGTGATTATCGGCGTGCCCGTGGTGCTCACGGCTATCCAGCCTGACCTTGGGACATCGCTGCTGGTGGCTAGTGCTGCGGTGATTGTGGTGCTTCTGGCTGGGCTCTCTTGGAAGCTCATTGGCTTGGTCGCGGCCCTGGGCGCGGCGGGCCTGCCGGTACTATGGATGAACATGCACAACTACCAGCGCCAGCGGGTACTGACATTTTTAGACCCTGATAGCGACCCGTTGGGCTCAGGGTGGAACATTATTCAATCCACCACGGCTATTGGCAGCGGCGGGCTGTGGGGAAAGGGGTGGTTGGAAGGAACGCAGTCTCAGCTTGAGTTCCTGCCAGAGCGACATACCGACTTTATTATTGCTGTACTTGGTGAGGAGTTCGGCCTGGTGGGTATGCTCTTGCTGCTAACACTATATATCATGATTGTAGGCCGCGGCTTATGGCTGGCATCGTCATCCCAGGATACCTTTGGGCGGCTGTTTGCGGGCAGTATTATCCTGACGTTTTTTATCTATGTATTTGTCAATGTGGGTATGGTGAGCGGCATTTTGCCGGTGGTGGGCGTGCCGCTGCCACTGGTCAGTTATGGCGGCACCTCTAGCGTGACCTTGTTAGCGGGGTTCGGTATTCTCATGTCCATACACGCCCATCGGCGGTTGCTGCCACGCTGACGGTCAAGGTCGTGGCAGTATGAATTCACAGGAGTGGTGAGCAAATGAACAGGGCGCGAAGTCAAGTGGGTGGCTATGTCATTGCCATGCTAGTAGCGTGTTCGGCCCCAGCGGTCGTCGCTGAGGAAACGGTCAGTTTCGATCCGCAGCATAATCCGCAAACCCAGCAACTGGCTGACGAGCTGGCCGAGCAGGGCGTGCCAAATGCGTGGCTGGAGCAAGCGCTGGCTCAGGCAAGCTATCGACAGGAAGTGTTGGATGCCATGGCAGGCGCGGCCGAGCGTCGGCTGCGCTGGTTCGAGTATCGCGATATTTTTCTAACCGAGCAGCGTATCGACGAAGGGGTTGCGTTCATGAAGGCCCATGCCGATGCGCTGGCGCGTGCCGAGTCGGAATACGGTGTGCCGCCGGAAGTGATTACCGCCATCATGGGTGTAGAGACCTACTACGGTCGCCACAAAGGGCGTCATAAAGTGTTGGACTCTCTCGCCACGCTGGCATTCCACCACCCGGTACGCGGCGATTTCTTTCGCGGCGAGCTAGCGGCCTTTTTGACCATCGCCTATCAGCAAGAGGTGGCACCCGAGTCGCTCTACGGCTCCTATGCAGGGGCCATGGGCTACCCTCAATTCATACCTACCAGCTATCAAGCGTACGCCGTCGATTTTGACGGTGACGCGAAGCGCGATTTGTGGAATAACCCAGTCGATGCGATTGGTAGCGTTGCCAATTACTTCGCCGAGCATGGTTGGCAACGAGGCGGCGCGATTTACCATGAAGCCGAAGGCCCTGAAGAGCTCCCTGAAGCGCTGAGCTTCAATCAGACGGTGCGCCCAAGCACGACGGCTGCCGAAGCCGCTGAGCAGGGTGTGGTGACGGAAACTTCCTTAACGCCCGATACGCCAGTGGTGCCACTGGTGCTGGAGTATGCCGATGGCCAGGAAAGCTACCGGCTGGGTGAGTACAATTTCTATGTGATTACCCGCTATAACCATAGCCACCTCTACGCCATGGCAGTCGCCGAACTGGCAGAGGCTATCAAGCAGCAAGCTGAGGCTGAGCATGACTAAACTGCGAATCAATATGCGCTACCTAAGCGGCTCGCTGCTGTTAGCTGCCTTGGTGAGCGGGTGTGCCAGCCAAGCGCCGCAGCGTACAGGCGGAGAGGTAGGTGCTTCAAGCTCCGCGCCTGCTGCTCCGGCGGCTGCCAGTGGCGAGCGCTATGCGATGACTGGCGATGCCTACCCGGTGGCGCCGCCGGATGTCAGCACCGTACCCGATGCCGAGCCGCGAATCGAAGCGCCTTCCCGGGCGGGCAACCGTTCCACCTATGAAGTGTGGGGCGAAACCTATCACGTGCTGCCCGACTCACGCGGCTATGCGCGCCAGGGTACGGCGTCTTGGTATGGTGAAAAATTCCACGGCTACGCCACGTCCAACGGTGAGATTTACGACATGTACAAAATGTCGGCAGCTCACCGCTCGCTCCCGCTGCCCACCTTTGCCAGGGTCACCAGTTTGAACAACGGACGCTCGGTGATCGTTCGCGTCAATGACCGCGGCCCGTTCCATAGCGATCGTGAAATCGACCTCTCTTATGCGGCGGCAGCACGCTTGGGGATTCTCGAAAACGGAACCGGGCCCGTGCGCGTCGAGGCGATCGACCCTGCTCAGTGGTTAGCCGAGCGTGGTCGAGGGGGCAGCGTTTCGTCCCCCCAAGCCACATCGGCGGCCCCCGCCGCTGCGGCTTCCACACCTGTTTCTGAGACTCGGCCTGTTAGGGCAGCGTCAGCCGAGCCGAGCAGTGGTCATGCCGTCTATTTGCAGGTGGCTGCGCTGGGGAGTGCCGAAGGAGCGCAGCAGCTACAGCAGCGGCTGTCGGATGAGTTACCCCGCGGCGTTCGAGTGCAAAGTGAGACCGACGTTCACCGCGTTCAGGTCGGCCCCGTCAGTCCCAGTCAAGAGACACAGGCTCGTGAAGAACTTCGTCGCGCAGGCTTTCCTCAAGTATTTGTCGTGAGATAATCGCTCTCTACATGTGCCCAAGTGGCGTATCATGCGCCGCCATTTTTCTTTGTCAGTGAGAAGTATGTGATGAATGTAATGATGTCAATCCGCCGTACCGCCAAGCTCTGCCTCTTCGCAGCGATGACGGCCGTCGTCGCCCCGGCGATGGCTCAGGTGATCCCTCAACCCCAAACGATCATCCCTGCACCACCGCAGCTTGCCGCGAGTTCGTGGATTTTGATGGACGCCAACAGTGGTCGCATTCTTGCAGAGCACAACGCCGATGAGCGTTTGCCGCCTGCAAGTTTGACCAAGCTGATGACCGCTTATTTGGTGGAGCGCGAGCTGGATCGTGGCACCATCAACCTGACCGATATGGTCAATATCAGCGAAAACGCTTGGCGTACCGGCGGCTCGAAGATGTTCATCGAAGTGGGCGATCGTGTTTCGGTGGATAATCTGCTTCATGGCATCATCATCGTCTCGGGTAACGATGCCAGCGTGGCCATGGCAGAACATCTGGCGGGCGGTGAAGCGCCGTTTGCCGACCTAATGAATCAGCACGCCACGCGTTTGGGCATGAACGATACCCACTTCATGAATGCCACTGGCTTGCCCCATGAGAATCACTACTCGACCGCCCATGATATGGCGCGTTTGTCTCGTTACATTATCAACGACTATCCCGAGCACTACGCCATCTATTCACAGCGTAACTTCTCGTTTGCGGGCATCGATCAGCCGAACCGTAACCGCCTGTTGTGGCGCGACCCGACCGTAGACGGCCTGAAAACCGGCTGGACCACCGAAGCAGGTTACTGCCTGGTCTCTTCGGCGCAGCGTGATGGCATGCGTCTGATCTCCGTGGTGATGGGCACCAGTTCCGAAGAGGCGCGTGCCCAGGAATCGCAAAAGCTTCTGAGCTATGGCTTCCGTTTCTATGAAACCATGAAGCTCTATGAGCGCGG
Source organism: Vreelandella sp. L-15 (assembly GCF_056857635.1). Lineage (NCBI taxonomy): Bacteria > Pseudomonadati > Pseudomonadota > Gammaproteobacteria > Oceanospirillales > Halomonadaceae > Vreelandella > Vreelandella sp. L-15. The sequence continues at coordinate 37,298 of NZ_JBSXNN010000096.1, forward strand.
CGCCGTGCTGGCAACGCCGCGCGTGTGGGGCGGGGACATCAACGAGCTACGTGTGGGGGTGGATGAAGAAGTTTTCATGACGCTGCCCCGCAATCGCAATGAAGAGCTCCGCGCCCGTCTAAATTTGGATGCTGACATTCAAGCACCTGTGGCAGTAGGTGATGACGTTGGTACGCTGGAAGTCTATCTAGGCGAAGAGATGGTGGGGGAGCGCCAGCTCGTCGCGCTGGAAAACATCGAAGAGGGTGGGCTGTTCAAGCGCCTGTTCGATCAAGTGCAGCGTTTCTTCAGCAACTTGATTAGTAATTTCACCAGCTAAACGGCCAGTGTTGGGCCCAGCTTCTCACATACGCCTTGTATTGTGAGAGGTTGGGCCTTATTTATTGGGATTAGCCCAACGATTCACTTAATGTAAAGGCGAGTTATGAAAAAAGGTGCCAAGCAAGGGCTGCGTGATTTACGCCAGCCCGTGGCGAAAGAGCCACCCAAAATTACCTTCCCGTGCGATTACCCGTTAAAGGTCGTGGGCGATGCGGCTGACGATTTTCCAGCCACCGTGTGTCAAGTCATCGTGCGTCACGCGCCTGACTTCGATGAGACCACGTTGGAAGTCGTGGATAGTCGCAATGGTCGTTTCCAGTCCGTTCGAGTCACCATCGTGGCCACAGGGGAGCAGCAGTTGAGCCAACTGTTCAACGAGCTGAAGGCCACTGGCCGCGTGCACATGGTGGTATGACCATGAGCGACGACGCCCCGATTGCTCTGCACCGCCTCGGCTATCGCCCCTATCTACCAGTATGGGAAGCCATGCGTGAGCTTACCGACACGCGCGATGAAAACACGGCGGATCAATTTTGGCTGGTCGAGCATGAGCCTGTATTTACCCAAGGGCAGGCGGGCAAGCCAGAACACCTGTTGATGCCGGGCGATATTCCTGTGGTCAATACCGACCGGGGCGGACAGGTTACCTATCACGGGCCGGGGCAGGTGGTCCTCTATCCGCTGCTGGACGTGCGTCGGGGCAAGATCGGCGTGCGCGACTTGGTCACGGCGCTCGAAAATGCCGTGATCGACGTGCTAGACGCGTATGGAGTGCGCGGCTGGGCCAAGCCCGATGCGCCGGGGGTTTACGTAGAAACGGCCATGGGGGAGGCCAAAATCGCCTCGCTCGGCCTGCGTATTCGTCGTGGGGCCAGCTACCATGGCGTCGCGCTGAACGTCGACGGCGACCTGTCGCCGTTTGCGCGTATCAATCCTTGTGGCTACGCGGGTATGCAGGTCACTTGTCTTGCCGACTTGGTCGATCTCTCTCATGGACAAGACGGGACTAATGGTAAAGACGTTGGCGAACGGCTTGCGCAGGCGTTGGCCGCGCGACTGAAGCGTACCTTGGTGGTGCCTGAGTAACGAAGACTGCCTGCAGAGCGCTGTATGCAGGCAGTCCGCGGCGAGTTAGCCGACGTTGAAGGCGGGGATGCGGTTGCTGTCCGGCTCTTGACCTGGAATGGCCGCAGGAGCGGCAAGACCCAAGTTGTTCTTTTCGAACACGCGGTCTGCCCGGTAGCTAGAGCGTACCAGCGGGCCGGATGGCACTTCCATAAAGCCTTTCTCAAGGCCTAGTACGCGATAGCGCTCGAACTCTTCTGGGCTTACCCAGCGCTCCACGGCCAAGTGGTTTTTGGTTGGGCGCAGGTATTGGCCTAACGTCACGATATCGACACCAATCTCACGCAAATCGTCGAAGGTTTGCAGGATCTCTTCGTCCGTTTCTCCCAGCCCCAGCATCAAGCTGGTTTTGGTGATGATGTCGGGGCGATACTGCTTGGCGTGGGCCAATACGTCGAGCGTTTTGCGGTAGCCAGCGCGAGGGTCGCGCACTTTGCTGGTCAGCCGCTCAACGGTCTCAACGTTTTGCGCAAACACCTCAAGCCCTGAATCGACCACGCGCTCAATAGCGGCTTTATCGCCATCAAAATCAGGCGTTAACGCCTCAACAACCACCTCCGGCGTGCGCGCTTTAATGGCGCGAATACAGTTGGCGTAGTGGGTGGCGCCACCATCGTCTAGATCGTCACGGTCTACTGAGGTCAGCACGATATAGCGAAGACCCATTAGCTCGACGGATTTGGCGGTATTTTCCGGCTCTTCGTGATCCAGCCAACCTTTAGGGTTGCCAGTATCAACCGCACAGAAGCGGCAAGCGCGGGTACATACTGAGCCCATCAACATAATGGTGGCGGTACCATTGCTCCAGCATTCACCCATGTTAGGACAATGGGATTCAGCGCAAACGGTGCTGAGCCGGTGCGTCGCCACGTTTTTCTTAACGGCCTCAAAACGCTCGCCGCCGGGAATTTGCGCGCGCAGCCACTTTGGCTTGCGCTCAAGTGAAGGGGCATCTGCCTGCGCTTTGCGCTGCTTCATGCCATCTTTAATCACCGTCATGCCATGTTCGTTACGGAATTTTTCGCCGCTGGGCACGCGCTGGGAAGGGGTGTTGCTCATAGGAGAGAGCCTCTCTACTGTGCGGCTGGTAAGCAGAAAATCCGAGCGACGCATCACGAAAAATATACGTGCAAAATGTGGCCGCGATGCAACTGTTTACCATGCCCTGAGTAACGCTAACTGATACGTAGGTTGTAAATAATGTAACATATTTGGCAATCAACAAGACACCGTAGAACCGCTAGTGATCCTATTCCAGTGACAGGGCGGGTAAGCAGGAAACTCCATGGCTAGGAAGCGGGCTGCCAGTCGCTTGGAAGTGGCGCTGGAACTCGCTCAGATGCTCACGCACAAAACGCAGGAAGAGCTCTGCTACCGGAGTGGGAAAGTGGTCTCGGCGATACACCGTGCACCAAGCGCGGCGAATGGGGAAGTTGGGCAGTTCCAGGGTAGCTAGCAACCCCTGTTCAAGCTCGCGCTGTACGGCTAAGCGGGGCAACACGGCGACGCCCAGGTGAGCCATGACTCCTTGTTTGATAGCTTCGTTGGTGCCCAGCTCGATACGGTGGGCCAGCCCCACTTCCTGATCCACGGCGAGCTGCTCGAAGGCACTGCGCACCCCTGATCCTGGTTCGCGCATTAGTACGAAATGGCGTGCGAAATCCGTCAGCGTTGGATTGGGCATACTTAGCAGAGGATGTTCTGGCCACACTACCGCCACAAGCTCGTTTTCAAGAATTGGCATAACCACCAAGCCGTCGTCTTCTGGCACCATGGCCATGATCACCACGTCGTCTTGTTGTTCGGCCAGCCGCTCAAGTGCTTGGCTGCGGTTACACACCTTTAAACGCAACTGAACATCCGGGTATCGTGCGCGAAATTTAGCCAGCACATAGGGCACGACATACTGCGCGGAGGAGACGGCAGCGACGTTCAACTTGCCGCTGATCTTGCCGTTAATGTCTGAAAGGCTCATTTGCAGCCGCGACAGCTGACCAAAGATTTCCCGCGTAGAGAGGGCCAGTGTATCGGCCGTTGGCAGCACGTGGAGAGTTTTCCCCGCATACTTAAAGAGAGGCTGCCCCAACGCTTGCTCAAGCTGTCGAATCTGCGCGCTCACGGCTGGTTGTGTCAGGCCGAGCTGCTCGGCGGCCCGTGAATAGGAGCGTTGTTGATGCACTGCCTGAAACACTTGTAGCTGTCGAAACGTTAAGCGGTTGAGCAGCGTGGGGGATGACATAACCACCTCAGGGTAAACTTCCTCGGTAAAAAAGCGCACTGTATAAGGCCTGTTATATAGGGCTTGGCCTCAGCGTCGAAATGCTATCACTGATTTAGGGCTACCGCCTTGAAAGCTTGGCGGTATATAAACGGTGTACGTTTCGATCAATAAGGCAGTTGTTGGAAAATGGGGGGTAATCATCGACGTTAGGCAAGGAGTGGCCTAAACTATATTGCATTGCAGCATCATTGCTTCGGGATTGGTGCCATGCATCAACCCAATGGGAGAATATATGAACTTTCTCGCTAATCCTTTGCTTACCGCCAATGCGCTTGCTGCTCCTTGGTTTGGCTCATCGAATGATTCCGCGGCGTTACCGGGCGGTGAAGCTCTCGCTAGCATGATGGACCCTTTTGGGTTTGGTCGTGCCGCGGTTAGCTACTGGCGTGACAGTGTAGAGCGCAACATCCTTTATTGGGATGTCATGCGCGAGCGCGGCAACCAGTATCTCGAACACATGGAGCAAACGAAGCCCAATGTGCTCGGCTTTGAAACCGAGGTGTTAGTGGATGGCCGTACGCTGCCTAATCCGACTAACTATGAGTTACTGCGGGTATTGCCGCCTAAGAATATCCAGATTGACCCACAAAAACGCCCCTTTGTTGTTATTGACCCGCGTGCAGGCCATGGCCCTGGTATCGGCGGTTTTAAGCCTGATAGCGAACTCGGTGTCGCGCTAAAAGCGGGCCATCCCTGCTACTTTATCGGCTTTTTACCTTTCCCTGAGCCAGGCCAAACGGTGGAAGATGTGGTGGAGTCGGAAGTGGCCTTTTTGCGCCACGTGATTGCGCTACACCCGGAAACCACTGAAAAACCGATGGTGGTTGGTAACTGCCAAGCGGGCTGGCAAATCATGATGGCCGCCGCCCTTGAGCCTGAAGTATTTGGGCCAATCTTAATCGCTGGTGCACCGCTCTCTTATTGGGCTGGCGAGCATGGCAAGGCGCCCATGCGTTATACCGGCGGTATGACAGGGGGAAGTTGGATTACTGCATTGACCAGTGATATCGGCAACGGCCTATTTGATGGGGCGTGGCTGGTTCAGAACTTTGAGCGCCTCAACCCGGCTAATACCTACTGGAAAAAGCAGTACCACCTGTATGCCAATATTGATACCGAGTCCAAACGCTATTTAGAGTTTGAACGCTGGTGGGGTGGTCATGTGGTGCTGGGCGGTAATGAGATCCAGTACATTGTCGATAACTTATTTGTCGGCAATCGCCTTTCTACGGCGCAACTGGTTACCCGCGATGGACGGCGTATTGATCTGCGTAATGTACGCTCGCCTGTGGTGGTGTTTTGCTCACGGGGGGACGATATTACGCCACCGCCTCAGGCCCTGGGGTGGATTCGTGATCTGTACGCGGGCGAAGAGGATATCATTGCGAATGAGCAGACGATTATTTACTGCTTGCATGATACCACTGGGCACCTGGGAATCTTCGTATCTGGCAGTGTTTCCCGCAAAGAGCACTCCGAATTTACGGCCAACATGGACTACATCGATGTGATGCCGCCAGGGCTGTACGAAACGACGATTTCTCATGCCGACGAACACACAGACGCCGAGCTGATTGAGCGTGACTATCTGCTGGAATTTGCGCCGCGCAACTTCGAGGAGCTTGATCGTGACGTGATGCATCAGCCGGAGGATGATCGTCGCTTCGCCACCGTTGCCCGCATCTCTGAAATTAACCTGGGGTTTTATCGTCTCTACGTGCAGCCGTGGATACAGTCCATCATGACACCCGAGGCGGCGCGCTGGATACGGCGTATGCACCCCATTCGCCTGGGCTACAAGCTCATGTCAGACCGTAACCCGCTGACGGTGCCGCTACCGGTTATGGCCGACTACGTGCGCCGCTATCGTCAGCCGGTGGAGCAGGACAACATATTTAAAGCGCTAGAGCTCATGGCATCTGATCAAATTGTAGTGAGCCTGAATGCATGGCGTGACCTGCGCGATAGCTCAACCGAGCGCCTGTTTATGGATATTTATGGTCAACCGCTGCTCCAGGCCGCTGTTGGCTTGTACGGGGATGCCCATGTACATCGCCGCCGTCCTGGCGCAGAGCCTGAGCACCGCCGCTTTATTGAAAACCGCCAAAATGAGCTGCGTCATAAAATTGCTCAGGGTGGCCCTCATGAAGCCGTGATGCGTTCAGTGATCTATGTGCTAGGTGGCGCACCGGCCACCGATGAGCGTAACTTTAAGCGCCTACGCGCCTCTCGGGCGGAGCTTGAACCCAGCACCTCCTTGAGCGAATTTAAGCGCCTAGTGCGTGAGCAGTTCTTTATTTTGAAGCTTGATCGTGAGCAGGCGCTTAATACGTTGCCGGAGCTATTAAAAGGGCAGACCGGTGAGGAGATAGATAACTATATTAGCCACTTAGAGCATGTCTTTGCCGCTAGCGGTGAGTTAACTGAACATGCCGCTAACCGGTTTGACCAAGTAAAAGCGTTGTTTGATAAAGCGCGTCCGGGTGCCTTGGCGGCGCCAGCCCCTGAAACAGCGCCCACATCTGACCCCACTGCGGCTACAGCGGAAATAGCAGCCGAAGCGAGTAACACGGTAACGGCTGAAAAGGCCCAAGAATCATCGGTAGAGGCGCCAAAGAAAAAGCCAGCCACCCGGCCGGCTGGGCAGCGCAGAAGCTCGCCCCGTAAGCGTTAGATAAAGTTGCTAAGACGCCTTCGCCCCCGCTTTTTAGCGGGGGCTTTTGCATTGATAGGCGGCGATTTGGGTTGCCGAGTGCCGAGCGGCAGTCTAGTGTCTAGCTACCCTGATGCAAAAAAGCATCGTAAAACGCACCGCGCCGCTAATGCGTTGTTGTTAGTGTTCGCTTAGCTCCCTAAGAGGCGGTTGCTACTAGCGCTTAATCAAGGGCTGGGGTAGGGTAGGCGCATTTTTCTCATGGTCGCCAAGCACACATTGAGGCGGCAACGTATTCAAAGCATGGGCGATAGCGCCTGGGCAATAGAAAAGTGGAGCACTATGGGCAAGTCACTGGTCATCGTCGAATCGCCAGCGAAAGCGAAGACGATTAATAAATATCTCGGCAACGATTTCATCGTAAAGTCGAGCGTAGGTCATATCCGTGACCTGCCGACCAGCGGCTCAGGTAAGGCAGCCTCCGACCCAAAGGAGCGTGCACGCCAGGCCGCGGCAACGCGTAAGATGTCGGCGGAAGAGAAGGCGGAGTATAAAAAGCGCAAAGCTCACGACCAGCTCATTCGACGCATGGGCATTGACCCAGATAACGGCTGGGAAGCGCGCTATGAAGTGCTTCCGGGGAAAGAGAAGGTAGTTGCTGAGTTAAAGAAACTGGCTGAGAAGGCCGATGCTGTTTATCTCGCTACGGATTTGGATCGTGAAGGGGAGGCGATTGCTTGGCACCTTCGCGAAACCATCGGTGGCGACGATAGCCGCTACAAGCGCGTGGTGTTCAACGAAATTACTAAAAACGCCATTCAGGATGCGTTTAAAGCCCCCGGTGTCTTGAACATCCCCCGGGTTGAAGCCCAGCAGGCACGCCGCTTCTTGGATCGCGTAGTGGGCTTTATGCTCTCGCCGCTATTGTGGGCCAAGATTGCCCGCGGGCTTTCCGCCGGGCGCGTACAATCTGTCGCGGTGCGTCTGATTGTGGAACGTGAGCGGGAGATTCGCGCTTTTATTCCCGAAGAGTTTTGGGACGTTCATGCGGATCTCCTCTCTCCGGATGGAGAATTGGTGCGTTTTGCCCTTGTTCGCCAGGATGGCAAGCCGTTCCGTCCCACCTCTGAAAAGGATACCCTGACGCGTATTGAGCAGCTGCGCAAAGCCAAGCTCTCGATTACCTCGCGGGAAGATAAACCCACCAGCTCTAAACCGACCGCGCCGTTTATCACCTCTACGCTTCAGCAGGCAGCCAGCGGCCGATTAGGGTTTTCGGTGAAGAAGACCATGACCATGGCCCAGCGGCTTTATGAAGCGGGCTACATCACCTATATGCGTACCGATTCCACCAACCTATCTAAAGACGCGGTGGAGAGTGTCCGTTCGTTTATTGGTGATGAGTATGGTGCGCGCTATTTGCCTGAGTCGCCTAATCGATACAGCAGCAAAGAGAGTGCTCAAGAAGCGCACGAAGCCATCCGGCCCTCTAGCGTCGAGCGCAAAGCGACTGACTTGGCAGGTATGGAGCGTGACGCCGAACGCCTCTACGAGCTTATTTGGCGGCAATTTGTGGCGTGTCAGATGACCCCAGCCGAATACCTCTCCAGCACGCTCAGTGTGGAAGTAGATGGCTACGACCTGCGTGCCAAAGGCCGCGTGCTGAAATTTGATGGTTACACCCGGGTAATGAAGCCTACGGGCAAAAACGAAGATCAAAGCCTGCCTGACCTGCCGACGGGCACGGCAATGCAGCTAGAAAAACTCGACCCTCAGCAGCATTTTACCAAGCCGCCCGCGCGCTACACCGAAGCCAGCTTGGTCAAAGAACTAGAGAAGCAGGGCATTGGCCGCCCCTCCACCTACGCATCGATTATTTCGACTATCCAAGATCGTGGCTACGTGAAGCTGGAGAACCGCCGTTTTTATGCCGAAAAATTGGGCGATATCGTCACCGAGCGGTTGAAAGAGTCCTTCCCTGACTTAATGGACTACTCCTTCACCGCCCGCATGGAGGACAGCCTTGATGAAGTGGCTGAAGGCGAGCGCAATTGGCGGGAGCTGCTTGATGCCTTCTACGATGAGTTCCGCATGGAGCTGATGAAGGCTGAAAGCGAGGAGGGCATGCGTCCGAACCAGCCGGTGCCGACTGATATCGACTGCCCCAGCTGTGGCCGAGAAATGCAGATTCGAACCGCCTCTACCGGTGTGTTTTTGGGCTGCAGCGGCTACAACTTGCCGCCTAAAGAACGCTGCAAAACCACCATTGACCTGATTCCTGGTGAAGAGGCCGTGGCGGAAGACGCGGGCGAAGAAGCGGAAACCAATGCCCTACGTGCCAAGCGTCGCTGCCCGAAATGCGGCACGGCGATGGATAACTACCTGATTGACGAAACTCGTAAGCTTCATATTTGTGGCAACAGCCCAGACTGTGACGGTTACGAAGTAGAGAGCGGCAAGTTCAAGATTAAAGGCTACGATGGCCCGGTCATTGAGTGCGATAAGTGCGGCTCCGAGATGCAGCTAAAATCTGGCCGATTTGGCAAATACTTTGGCTGCACCAACAGCGAGTGTAAAAACACCCGCAAGCTGCTGCGCAGTGGTGACGTCGCGCCGCCGAAGATGGACCCGATTCCCATGCCCGAACTTGCCTGCCAAAAGGTGGAAGATCATTACGTGTTACGGGATGGCGCTAGTGGCTTGTTCCTGGCTGCTAGTAAGTTCCCTAAAAATCGTGAAACCCGCCCGCCGCTGGTTAAAGAGCTGAAAGCTCACGCTGACGAGCTGCCAGAGAAGTATCACTTTATTCTTGATGCGCCAAGCGAAGACCCCGATGGCCGCCCCGCGCAGATCCGCTTCTCGCGTAAAAACAAAGAGCAGTACGTGATGACAGACGAAGAGGGCAAAGCGACCGGCTGGAAGGCGACCTTTGAAGGCGGCAAATGGCATGTGGAGGATAAGCGCAAGTGAGCCCGCGTTCGCGTACCAATCAACTGCTGTATCAGGCCGAGCTGCTGGTCGGCCTGCCGGTTGGCGATGATGAGCACAGCCCTGCCCGACGGATGGCCATCGAAGAGAGCGCGCTGGCGCTGTTCGAGCTAGCACTGGGCTCGCTGCTCAAAGAGGTAACCGAGCACGCACGGTTGACGAGCCATGACTGGCGCGCGCTGCTCGCCAGTGACGGCCCCGATGTGGCAGAGCTGCAGCGTCTACGCGATGCCATGCAGCAGCCGGAAAGCTGGCTTTACTGGCTGGTGGGGCAGCTAGAGAAGCTGCACAGTGATGATGGTGCTGCGCGTCGCGCTGTGCAAAATCCTTCTATGATTGCGGTAGGTAGCCAGTTGACGTTAGCCGAGCAACTGTTAGAGAACCTCCAAGCGGCTAAGCGTGATATTGCCTCGCTACGGGAGACAAGCCAAGAGTGGTAGTCCAGCGGCAGTGCGGTGGTGATAGAGGGAGAGGTTGCCAATAGCGTCTGGTTGCTTACTCTGATAGGTTGAAATGTGCCTATTCGTCACCACGTTGTATGAAAACAGCGATACAGGAGGCACGGATGCGCTATAATCAAGTCAAAGATCTCATTGAGTGGGCAGCGGGTTATCATGGCCGCATGGCGCGCCAATACAGCGCTGGCGCAGAACAAGCCGAGCATGAGCGCCTAGCCATGGTGCTCACCTACCTAGCCGATAGCGAGCTAAAGATGAAAACAGGGCTTGAGGCGCTGTTGCACGATGGCTCGGATCATCGTCAAGTGTTAGAAATATGGTTTGACGATTCAAGCGACTTCCCCCAGCCCCCTGAGCTTGATGCTCTGGCAAAGCAGAGCGTGGCAGGTTCGATTGATGAGCTAACCAAAACAGCGGTAGAGTCCCATCGTAAGTTGCAAAGCCTTTATGAACATCGCGCTTCTCGGGCCAAAATTGAGCCCGAGGAGACGTTTTTTAGCGCATTGGCAGAAGGTCATAATGCAGAAGCTCGCAAACTAGTCGCGAGCATGCAGGAGTTTGACGATATTTAGTGAACGTTGAATTAAAGTTTGTTTCAGTGCTGCTCGTTATTCTGAACGCTAATTTGATGGTCGAAACGCTGACAATAGCTGTGTGAATAAGGTATAACAGCCGCCACTAATGTGTCCTCGGCCTAGCCACACTGGCCTGTATTTGAGAGCAAAATAATGTCTGTGAACCGTCGCCGATTTTTGGCGTTGGCACTGGGCTGGCCAGCAGTGGCTAGCGCAACTGCTACAAGCGCTGTAAATGATTATGAGTCAACCGATTTGGTTGAGACGCTGCTTTCTCGCGCTGCTGTGCCACGCCACAGTAGTGAGTTGTGGGTGCTAATTGACGATAAAGAGGCAACGCTGACCATTTTTCGCGGGAATGCGCTGGTAGAGCGCTTTGCGCCTATTTCATTGGGGCGCGGTGGCGCAAAAACCCAGCGAATTCGCGGCGATAACGTTACACCGCTGGGCGAATTCAGAGTTAATCGATTTAATTTCGAAAGCCAGTGGCATATCTTTATTGGTATCGATTATCCTACGCCACCTCACGCACGTATGGCGCTTGAAAAAGGTATCTACTCCCAAGCGGATTACGAAGCCTATTTTGACCACTACCGGCGTTATGGCTCTCCCCCGCAGAATACTGCGTTGGGTGGCGCTATTGGGATTCACGGAGTTGGCGGCGGTGATCCAGAGATCCATGGTAGCTTCCACTGGACCCAAGGGTGTGTGGCAGTCACCAATGAACAGATCGTACGTGTGGCCGAATTAGTAGATGTTGGCACACGCGTGGTGATCCGCTAGGCTTGTGTTGTTGAAGGAAGTTCTAGGTTTTAAATATGTGGCTATAGACAACCGCTGTGGTCTATTATAAAACAGCGTTTGACTTGCGTGCCTTGGTACGTAACCCTGGTACAAGTCGCTGTAAAGAACCTGCACCGCAGGTAGACAAATTTAAGCTAACGCTTTAGCTTTATTTTTTGTCATACCCTTAACGTAGTACCCAAGGAAGACTCAAGGAGAACATTATGACTCTGAAGACTGCTCTGAAGATGACTGCCGCTGCCGCTTCTCTGGCAATCCTGGCTGGCTGTGCTTCTACCAGCGCTCTGGAAGAAGTTCGCATGACTGCTGAATCTGCACAGGCTGATGCCGCAGAAGCACGCAGCATGGCTTCACAAGCTCTGAACACTGCAAACCAAGCTCAGCGCGACGCGCAAGCTGCTCTGCAGATGTCTGAGCAGAACCGTGAAGAAATGAACCGCATGTTCCAGCGTTCCATGCAGAAGTAATTCTGCTTGGGCCACCGAGCATGATGCATGTTCGGTGGTCGCTGTAGATGTGAAAAACCCCGCCTCGGCGGGGTTTTTTGTTGGCTAGCGCTTTGCGCGTTAAGCGTCGCCTTCAACTCGAACGGTCGTGGAAAGCTCGACACCTTCCAAAATTCCCTCTAGCTGCTGAGTGGGCTGCGGCTCGGGTTCCTGCTCAGGGGCGGGTGCTTGCGGGCCATATAGCGCCACAAAGCGGCCGTCTGGTGCTTCCACCGCGCGTTTGACTTGCTCGTAATCCACTTCTGCTTGATCTTCTGCCAGTTCGCTGACCCGCTCAATGGCATTAAGAAGCGGCTCAAAGTTGCCTACGTTCTCTTCCAGCTGAGGGTAGGATTGCACAAACAGTGTGCCGTCTGCCGCCCAGCCTGCTTTAAAAGGCGCATCCATCAGGTTTACCTTAGTGCCGCTTGGTAGGCGTTCATACAGCGACTCGATATCTTCCGGGTACATGCGAATACAGCCACGGCTGACACGCATACCCACGCCATCAGGGCGATTGGTCCCATGGATCAAGTAGCTCGGCATAGCCAGCAAGATGGCATGACGGCCAAGCGGGTTGTCAGGCCCTGGTGGAACGATAGCGGGTGCAGGCTCGCCTCTTGCAGCCGCTTCACGACGCATCGAGGCGGGCGGTGCCCAGGCAGGGTCTTTGACTTTGACCGTGGTCCGCGTGATGCCTACCGGAGTCGCAAACTCCTCGCGGCCAACGCTGACAGGGTAGGTTTCCACAATGCCGGGATTGTCGGCAGGGTAGTAGTAAAGGCGCAGCTCGGAGAGATTGACCACCACGCCCTCGCGTGGCGCAGGCGGCAGAATGTACCGCGCAGGGATCACTACCTCGGTGCCTTTACCCGGTACCCATAAGCTAACGTCTGGGTTCGCCATGCGAATCTCTTCGTAGCCAATATTATGGCGACGAGCGATGTCGATAAGCGTCTCTTCGGGGTCCTCCACCGTAACGGTGTAGTACTCACCAATAATATCGCCGTGCTCGGGTAGTCGGAAGTGGCCGCGCGGTAGTTCCTGCGCCTCAGCAACTTGCTCTGCACTAGCAGTGGCGTCGTCAGTAATCGCCGCAGTGCTTTCGGCCTGCTCGGCCGACGGCTGTGCATAAACGGGGCCCACAAGGCTCGCTGCCAGCAGAACTGCCAGGCTGGTAGGTCCCCAACGGGTAATGTTCTTACGAATGTTCATGGTCGATCCTAATCAATGTATGCACTGCTGGTACGCATGGTAATGGGCAGCGATGCGTTACCGATATGTGCTGCTTAATGACAAGTTTGCCCCAAGGTTCACGCCGCCGCTACTTTTTGATTAAGGGTCGTTAGCAGTGCTTCAATCTTTTCGAAACGCTGTTCGACCGTTTCCATTGGAAATTCAAAACGTAAAGTATCGGAACCATCTAAGCGGTAGTGCTGGGGAGATTTTTGAATCAGCGTGACCAGGGTCAGCGGGTCTACCTGGGTAGTGGTGTTAAAAATCACGCGGCCGCGCTGTTCACCTGCTTCTATGCGCGCAACACCGAGCTGTTCTGCCCGGTGGCGCAGCTTCGTCTGCCGAATCAGGTTCTTCAACGGCTGTGGCAGTAGACCAAAACGGTCGATCAACTCTACCTGCAACTCTTTAAGCTCGGTATCTGATTGCGTATTAGCGATGCGTTTATACATGACTAGGCGCTGCTGTACATCGTGAATGTAATCATCGGGAATGAGGGCAGGCAGATTCAGGCTTATTTCGACGCCTGTGTTGAAGGGCGCGTCGATGTTAGGGGTTTTGCCTGCGCGGATTGCTTTCACCGCCCGATCCAGCATTTCCATATAAAGGGTGTAGCCAATGGTTTCCATTTGGCCGCTCTGCTCGTCTCCCAAAAGCTCACCCGCACCGCGAATTTCCATATCGTGGCTGGCCAATGTAAAGCCTGCCCCCAGGTCGTCGGAGGCGCTAATCGCCTCAAGGCGTTTTACGGCATCTCGCGTCATGGCTTTGGGTGGCGGGGTTAGTAGGTAAGCATAGGCCTGATGGTGGCTGCGCCCTACGCGGCCGCGCAGCTGGTGTAGCTGTGCTAGGCCGAACTTATCCGCACGCTCAATCAAAATGGTGTTGGCGCTAGGTACGTCAATGCCGGTTTCTATAATGGTGGAGCACACCAGCACGTTAAAGCGTCGGTGGTAGAAATCAGACATCACCCGCTCAAGGCTGCGCTCTGGAAGCTGGCCGTGGGCCACAGCAACGCGGGCTTCCGGCACTAGCTCGCGGATCTGTTCAGCAGCATTCTCAATGGTTTTAACTTCGTTGTGCAGGAAGTAGACCTGACCGCCGCGCAGGATCTCCCGCAGTAGCGCTTCCTTAATAATGCTGTTATCGCGCTGCTGTATAAAAGTTTTTACCGATAAGCGCCTTGCGGGCGGAGTGGCGATGATAGAAAGGTCACGGATGCCGCCCATGGCCATATTGAGCGTACGCGGAATAGGCGTGGCGGTGAGTGTGAGAATGTCGATTTCCGCGCGTAGGGTTTTCAACTTCTCTTTTTGGGCGACGCCGAAGCGGTGCTCTTCATCGATAATCAGCAGTCCCATTTTGGGCAGCTCGACGCTTTTCGAGAGCAGCTTATGGGTGCCAATAACGATATCGGTTTGGCCGCTTTTGATGCCTTCCAGGGTTTGCGTCATCTCTTTGCCACCGGTAAAGCGCGAGATTAGGCTGATATTGACGGCAGTGTCGGCAAAGCGGTCGCGGAAGTTCTCGAAGTGCTGGCGTGCTAGCAGCGTTGTCGGCACTAGCACTACGACCTGTCTGCCGGACTGTACGGCGAGGAAGGCGGCGCGCATGGCCACCTCGGTTTTACCAAAGCCGACGTCGCCACATACCACGCGATCCATTGGCTGTGGCGACACCATATCGCTAATCACCGCCTCAATGGCGGCTTGCTGGTCGGGTGTTTCCTCAAACGGGAAGCTGGCTGAAAAGCGAACGTACTCATCCCCCGGTGAGTCGTACACTGTGCCTTGCTGGGCTTCTCGGCGGGCATAAATATCTAGCAATTCGGCAGCGGTATCGCGGATCTTCTCGGCGGCCTTGCGGCGTGCTTTCTCCCACTGGTCAGAACCGAGTTTGTGCAGCGGGGCAAGTTCGTCGTCGGCACCGCTATAGCGCGAGATAAGGTGCAGGCTATCTACTGGCACATACAGCTTGGCGCCGTCGGCATAGGAGAGGGCGAGAAACTCGTTGGCCTGGCCGCCCGCTTCCAGAGTCTCCAGGCCCAGGTAGCGGCCTACGCCGTGGGCTTGGTGAACCACCGGTGCTCCTTCGCGCAACTCGGAAAGGTGGCGGACCGTTAGTTCGTTATCGTCGGTGGCTTTTTCCCGCCGACGGCTTTGCCGCACGACGTCGCCAAACAGCTCGGTTTCGCTAATTACCGCGACATCGGGCTCGGTGAGCCATAGGCCACTGCCCACCAAGCTTTCCGTTATAGCGATGTGCTCGCTGCCTGCTAAAAAAGCCTGGAAACTATCGCTATGGGGCAGCGATAGTTTCAGCGGGGAGAGGACTTCCTCCAGTGCTTCTCGCCGCCCGCGAGACTCGGCAACAAACAGCATGCGGGTCTTGGGATGGTTATCTAAGAAGCTCGCCAGCTCGCTCAGCGGCTGTTTGGCACGCGCATTGATGGCCAGAGAAGGGAGTGCTTGGGCCAGAGGAGCAAGCGCATGGCGTTGGCTGTCGTCCTCAGTGAACTCAAGCCGAGGCCGCGCTTTAATGGCTGAAAACACTTCGTTAACTGGGAAGAACGCCCGGTGAGGCGGTAGTAGCGGCCGTGTAGGGTCAACACCTAAATTCTCATAGCGCGATTCAATCGACTGCCAGTGCTGCTCAGCCGCGTGGAAAACGTCTGGGAGCAAGGCGATGCGAGTGTCTTCGGTGAGATGCTCAAACAGCGAGGCGGTTTCCTCGAAAAAGAGCGGTAAATACTGCTCTAGCCCAGGAGAGGGAATCGCTTTCAGCGCATCGTTATAGAGCGGGCACTGGCGCGGGTCGACATCAAACAGGGTTTCAAACTGCTCACGAAAGCATGCGATGGCGCTGCGGCTGAGCGAATACTCATGGGCGGGCAGCAGTTCGATGACATCCACTTTGTCGGTAGAGCGCTGGCTGCCGGGGTCGAAGTGGCGCAGTGTGTCGATCTCATCATCAAATAGATCAATACGAATCGGCTCATCCATGCCCATGGCAAATAGGTCGATAATCGCGCCGCGCATGGCGTATTCGCCCGGCTCATAAACGGTCTCTACCGCACGATAGCCTGCCCGGGAGAGCGATTCGCGGAAGGTTTCGCGATTCAGCGTGGCCCCCGCCTTTAGCGTCATCACGCGGCCAGCGATGTACGAGACAGGCGGCAGCCGCTGCATGAGGGTATTGACTGGCACAAGCACGATACCGCGCACGCCATCCTGTAGCAGGCGCAGCGTTCTCAGCCGAGCAGAAATAATATCTTGGTGGGGCGAGAAGCTGTCGTAGGGCAAGGTTTCCCAATCGGGGAAGGGGAGAACCGGTACGCTGCTATAAAAAGCGAGATCTTGTTCCAGCCTCTGGGCGCTGGCGGTGTTGGGAGTGATCACCAGTAACGGTGCGCTTGACGCTACCTGAGCTAGCGCCAGGGCAGTCGCACTGCCCGGCGGCGCTTGCAAATAGAGCGTATCGCGAATCCCTTGCGGCTGAGGCGGTTCGAACAGAGAGAAAGAAGGCATAGTAAAGGTATCGTTTTGCACAGAAACGGAACCAAGATCATACACGATCCGCCCTTTCGCGCAGAGGCTTTGGCGCCATGGGGAGTTAAGATCGCTTGGTCGCTGCATCATTGGCGTTTGTAGTCAATACCCTGTTTCTGTAATACCCCTACATGTTGTGCGACTATCCATTCATTGCGGCACCTTAATAAGCTCCGGATAATGCTCGGGACATCCCCGTTCATAACTCAATGAGGCCGCACGTGAGTCAGCAAGCGCTCGAAAACGTTTTTCAGGAATGGCAAAACAACGAAGCTCTGGCGGAGCAAATGATCCCACTAGTGGGGCAGCTCTATCGCCAGAACAACGTTGTGGCCACGATGTTCGGACGCTCTCTGATCAAGCGGTCGGTCATTCGTATCCTTAAAGATCACCGTTTTGTGCGCAAAATTGAAGGCACAGAGCTGTCGGTAGAAGACACGTACCCCATCGTAAAAGCGATGAGTGAGATGAATCTGGGGCCTGCTCACGTCGATGTGGGTAAGCTAGCAGTGAGCTTTAAGCGCCAGGGCGGTGGCGACCTTGATGCGTTTTTGCGCCATGAGCTAGGCGAGATCATCGACGGCTTTCAGCCGGGCGGCAACAAAGGCGAGCCTCAAGACGTCGTGCTGTATGGTTTTGGCCGTATTGGTCGCCTGCTGGCGCGCGTGATGGTCGAGAAGGCTGGCGGCGGAAACCTACTGCGTTTGCGTGCCATTGTGGTGCGCGGCCGTGGTGATGTGGCGAAAGACCTGGAGAAGCGTGCCAGTCTGCTGCGCCGCGACTCGGTTCATGGCCCGTTTGATGGCACCATCGCCGTGGATGCTGACGCGCGTACGCTGACCATTAACGGCAACGTGGTGCAGGTCATCTACGCCGACTCCCCCAGCGAAATTGATTACACCACCTACGATATTCACAACGCGGTGATTGTTGATAACACCGGTATTTGGCGTGATGAAGCGGGTCTAGGCCAGCACCTTGAGTGTAAAGGTGCAGCAAAAGCGCTGCTGACGGCGCCGGGTAAAGGTGACATCAAAAATATCGTATTCGGCATTAATCACGAAACGATTGGCGATAATGACCGCATCGTGTCGGCGGCTTCCTGTACGACGAACGCCATTGTGCCGGTGTTGAAAGTACTCAACGATGAGTACGGTGTGGCGACAGGGCACGTAGAGACCGTTCACTCCTATACCAACGACCAGAACCTGATTGATAACTATCATAAAGGTGATCGTCGTGGCCGTAGTGCGGCGCTTAACATGGTACTGACCGAAACAGGCGCAGCTAAAGCGGTTGCTAAGGCGCTGCCGGAGTTAGAAGGCAAGCTGACTGGTAACGCCATTCGCGTACCGACCCCGAACGTATCTATGGCGATTTTGAATCTGACGCTGGATAAAGGTACCGATGCAGACGCGCTGAACGACTACCTGCGCCGTATGTCGATTGATTCTGCTTACCAAAAGCAAATCGATTTCGTTGACTCTGCAGAAGTGGTTTCTTCTGACTTCGTTGGTAATCGCCACGCGGGCATTGTTGATGCCAAAGCGACCATTGCTAACGGCAATCATGCAGTGGTCTACGTCTGGTACGACAATGAGTTTGGTTATAGCTGCCAGGTCATTCGTATTCTTCAGCATATGTCGAATGTGCAGTTTTTGAAGCTGCCACGTCAGGCGAGTTAATTGGTGCGGGTCCGTAGTGCGCTAAATTAGGGCATTACTTAAAACGTTGAATCAACGCCACCTTCGGGTGGCGTTTTTGTACCAGAAACAAATGCACTACAAATGCATATAGCACTTTTGGAGGCCATCAGGGATGTGGTCATTGGCCGCGCTTATCTTTATAATGCGATAGATTTTTCGGGGTGGTTCAAGCTTGCTTGGGCCTGACTGGTAACAATCTGAACAGAAAATAAGAATTCACTGAGCAGAAAATAAGCATTCGAACCCCTTACCTTCGTATATCCGATCCATCAACTGGGCGAGACTATGATCGAAGTCAAAAAAGGCCTGGATCTCCCCATCACGGGAGCGCCCGAGCAGCGTATTGAAGATGCGCAGCCTGTGCGTCACGTGGCAATCCTGGGCACTGACTATGTTGGTATGAAACCAACAATGAAAGTTCAGGAAGGGGACAAGGTCAAGTTAGGCCAGCTTCTCTTCACCGACAAGAAAATTGATGGCGTGCGTTTTACCGCGCCTGCCGGTGGTGAAGTAGTCGCAATTAACCGTGGCGAAAAACGTCGTCTGCTGTCTGTGGTTATTAAAGTCGATGAAAATGAAGAAGCGATTACATTTGCTTCTCATGATCGTGGTGCTTTAGGACAGCTTGATCGTCAAGCCGTTGTCGATCAGCTTGTTGAGTCAGGACTTTGGACTGCCCTGCGCACCCGTCCTTTCTCACGCACACCAGCCATCGATAGCGTTCCTGCTGATATCTTTGTCACCGCTGTAGATACTCATCCGCTAAGCGCTGACCCTGCCTTTATCATCAATGAAAATGCCCAAGCATTTGAAGACGGCCTCAAGGTGCTAACCCGCCTGACCGAGGGCAACGTTTTTCTGTGCACGGGTGCAAACGCCTCAATTCCGGGTGGTGATGTCAGCGGTGTAAAAACCGAAAGCTTTGCTGGGCCGCATCCGGCTGGTTTGGTAGGCACACACATTCACTACCTCTCGCCCGTGGCGCTGCATAAGAAAGTGTGGCACATCGGTTATCAGGACGTGATTGCCTTCGGCAAGCTGTTTGTAGAAGGTAAGCTGGACATAAGCCGCATCGTAGCGGTAGGTGGCCCGCGTGCAGAAAAACCGCGCATTCTGCGTACCCGTGTGGGTGCCAGCACTCAGGAACTCTTAGCAGGTGAAGTCATCAAGCCCGATGACACCCGCGTGATTTCCGGTTCGGTTTTCTCTGGCGCCGTCGCTGAAGGCAAACTGACTTATCTGGGTCGCTTCCACAACCAAATCAGTTTGCTGGAAGAGGGCAATAAGCGCACCTTTATGGGATGGTTATCTCTGGGTGCGAATCGCCACTCCGTTATGGGCATTTATCTTTCCAAATTTAAAGGCCTGAGTAACTACGCGCCGACTACTTCTACAAATGGCTCCGAGCGTGCCATGGTGCCGGTGGGTAACTACGAGCGCGTCATGCCGTTGGATATTATGCCAACGCAACTGCTGCGTTCGCTGATTGTGGGCGACATTGAGGTTGCCATGCAGCTCGGGTGTCTTGAGCTGGACGAAGAGGATCTGGCGCTGTGTACCTACGTTTGCCCCGGCAAATATGAGTACGGCCCCATCCTGCGTGACAATCTCACCATGATCGAGAAAGAGGCCTGATGATGGGTATTCGACAAACACTCGATAATCTCGAGCCGCACTTCCACAAAGGTGGTAAGTACGAAAAGTTCTATCCGCTCTATGAAGCGGTAGATACGATTTTCTACTCGCCCCCCAGCGTTGCAAAAACCACCGCTCACGTGCGTGATGGCGTCGACCTGAAACGCATCATGATCACGGTATGGATGTGTACCTTCCCGGCCATGTTCTTCGGTATGTGGAACGCAGGCTGGCAGGCGAACACTGCCATCGAAGCGGGTTATGCCTCCATGAACGGCTGGCGCGATGCCATCATGATGACCCTCGCGGGCGGTCATGATCCCAGCAGCCTGTGGGCTAACTTCGTTCTTGGCGCGACATACTTCCTGCCCATTTACCTCGTGACGTTCGTCGTGGGTGGTTTCTGGGAAGTGCTGTTCGCCATTAAGCGTGGTCACGAAGTCAACGAAGGTTTCTTCGTGACTTCCGTGCTGTTTGCGCTGATTCTGCCAGCCACTATTCCACTATGGCAGGTTGCACTCGGCATTACCTTCGGTGTCGTGATCGGTAAGGAGATCTTCGGCGGCACGGGTAAGAACTTCCTGAACCCTGCGCTGACGGGCCGCGCGTTCCTCTACTTTGCTTATCCGGCACAAATTTCTGGTGACGCAGTATGGGTAGCAGCCGACGGCTACACCGGTGCTACTGCGCTTTCTATGGCGTTCCAAGACGGTATGACTGCGCTGACCAACACCTATAGCTGGTGGGATGCCTTCCTAGGCTTTATCCCTGGCTCTGTTGGCGAAGTATCGACGCTGGCCATCCTGATCGGTGCTGCCGTACTGCTGTGGACCAAGATTGCCAACTGGCGCATCATGCTGGGTGTATTCCTGGGTATGGTGATTACCAGCACGCTGTTCAACCTGATCGGTTCTGAAACCAACCCCATGTTCGCGATGCCGTGGTACTGGCACCTCGTCATTGGTGGGTTTGCCTTCGGTATGGTGTTTATGGCGACTGACCCTGTGTCCGCTTCCATGACTAACCAAGGCCGTTTGGTATTTGGCGCGCTGATCGGTGTGATGACCGTTCTAATCCGCGTGGTAAACCCGGCGTTCCCGGAAGGCATCATGCTGGCCATCCTGTTCGCCAACCTGTTTGCGCCGCTGATTGACCACTTCTTCGTCCAGGCCAATGTGAAGCGCCGTCTCAAGCGCACTGGTACACCGGCCGAGGAGACTGCCTAATGGCACAAGGTAACAACTCCATCAAGAAAGTCCTGATCGTAGCGTTCTCGCTGTGCATCGTGTGCTCGGTCATCGTTTCGACGGCGGCCGTAGCACTGCGCCCAGCGCAGCAGCTCAATCAGGAGCTGGACCGTAAAACCAACATCCTCAACGTGGCGCGTCTTTACGAGCCGGGTATGGATGTGGAAGAAGCGTTCAGCAACCAGATCACTGCGCGCGTCGTCGAACTCGAAACCGGTGACTATACCGATCAGTTCGATCCCGAGACCTTCGATGGTTTCGAAGCTGCGCGTGACCCGGCCACTGGCCGCACGCTGTCTGGCGACCGTGACATCGCGGGACTCTCGCGCGTAGAAAAATTCGCGACTGTGTACCTAGTAGGCGATCCTGAGAATCCTGACCAGATCGTTCTGCCTATTCGTGGGCAGGGCCTGTGGGGCCGTATGATGGGATTCCTGTCGGTAGAGGGTGACGGCAATACCATCGTCAGTATCACCTACTACGACCACGCAGAAACACCGGGTCTAGGTGCTGAGGTAAACAACCCGCGCTGGCAAGCCCAGTGGGAAGGTAAAAAGATTTACAGCGAAGAGGGCGACCTCTCTCCTGAAATCCACCTGACCAAAGGCGGCGCGAGTAACGAGTACGAAGTCGATGCGCTTTCCGGTGCCACGCTGACCAGTAACGGCGTGACCAACATGCTGCAGTTCTGGCTCAGCGAAGAGGGCTTTGCTCCTTACCTGGCTAAATTCCGCAGCGGTACCGAGCCATCAGACGCCGAAGACACCGAGACTGACTTCGACGACGTTGAGGGGGCCTGATCATGGCGGATGTAAATGCAAAAGGCGTTTTAACGGCGCCTATTTTTAAGAACAACCCCATTGCGCTTCAGATTCTGGGGATCTGTTCTGCACTGGCGGTGACCACCAGCATGAGCGTGTCGCTGGTCATGTCGCTGGCGGTTATTTTCGTAACCTCTTTTTCGAACCTGTTCGTATCGTTGATTCGGAATCACATTCCGTCTTCGATTCGTATCATCGTTCAGATGACCATCATTGCCTCGTTGGTTATCGTGGTCGACCAGATCCTCAAAGCCTATGCTTACGAAATGTCCAAGCAGCTGTCGGTGTTCGTCGGTCTGATCATCACCAACTGTATCGTAATGGGCCGCGCGGAAGGTTTCGCGATGTCCAATACGCCGGGCATGTCGTTCCTGGATGGTATCGGTAACGGCCTGGGCTACGGTTTCGTCCTGATGGTGGTAGGTTTCTTCCGCGAATTGCTGGGTGCTGGCAGCGTCTTCGGCTTCACTGTACTGCCGACCATTCAGAATGGTGGCTGGTACGTGCCGAACGGTCTGCTGCTGCTGCCGCCGTCTGCTTTCTTCATCATTGGTCTGTTGATCTGGGTACTGCGCTCTGTCAACCCGGAGCAAGTCGAAGAGAACGAGTTTAAGATGAAGCACAACACCAAGCCGAAGGAGGCCGTGTAACATGGAACACTATCTGAGCCTTTTCGTCGCTTCGGTATTCGTTGAGAACATGGCACTTGCCTTCTTCCTGGGCATGTGTACGTTCCTCGCGGTATCCAAGAAGGTGTCTTCTGCCATCGGTCTCGGTATTGCGGTTATCGTCGTACTGACAATCACTGTGCCGGTCAATAACCTGGTATTCACGTACCTGCTGCAAGAAGGCGCGCTGACCTGGACCGGCATTAGCGGTGCTGAAAACATCGACCTGTCATTCCTGGGTCTGCTCTCTTACATCGGTGTTATCGCGGCACTGGTACAGATCATGGAGATGTTCCTTGATAAGTACGTACCGTCGCTTTACAACGCGCTGGGCGTTTTCCTACCGCTGATCACCGTAAACTGCGCCATCCTGGGTGGCGTACTGTTCATGGTAGAGCGTAGCTATAACTTCGGTGAGGCCGTGGTATATGGCTTCGGCGCTGGTACCGGTTGGGCGCTAGCAATCGCTGCTCTGGCGGGTATTCGTGAAAAGCTGAAGTACAGCGACGTGCCGGGCGGTCTGCAGGGCCTTGGCATCACGTTTATCACCGTTGGCTTAATGTCACTGGGCTTTATGTCCTTCTCTGGCATTCAGCTTTAATCGGAGCCGGTTTTCTCGGCAGCCTAGGCTGCCGAGGTACAGAAAACCTTCAGCAATAGGAAACCGACATGGTTGATACATCTGTCATCTTGCTCGGTGTTGTCATGTTCACGGTCATCGTTATTAGCTTAACGGCGATCATTCTGGCAGCGCGCAGCAAGCTAGTGAGTAGCGGGGACGTGACCATTGAAGTCAACGGCGACCCTGAGCACACCCTGAAGACCCAGGCCGGCGGCAAGCTTTTGAACACCCTGGCGGCCAACGGTATTTTCCTTTCTTCTGCCTGTGGTGGCGGTGGTTCCTGCGCCCAATGTAAGTGCCGAGTAGAAGAGGGCGGCGGTTCTATTCTGCCGACGGAAGAGTCGCACTTCACCATGCGTGAGAAGAAAGAAGGCTGGCGCCTCTCTTGTCAGGTTCCTGTGAAGCAGGATATGAAAATAGAAGTGCCGGAAGAAGTCTTCGGCGTTAAGAAGTGGGAAACCGAAGTAACCGCCAACCCGAACGTGGCGACCTTCATCAAAGAGCTGAACTTGAAGCTGCCTGAAGGTGAAGAAGTTGCCTTCCGCGCCGGTGGTTATGTACAGCTGGTAGCGCCGCCTTACGACATCAAGTTCTCTGACTTCGATATCGAAGAAGAGTACCGTGGCGACTGGGAAAAGTTTGGTCTATTCGACATTTCCCACAAGAACAACGAGGAAGTCATCCGCGCCTACTCCATGGCGAACTACCCGGAAGAGAAAGGCCTCCTCAAGTTCAACATTCGTATCGCAACTCCGCCTCCTGGCAGCAGTCATCCGCCGGGCCTGATGTCCACCTACGTCTTCAACCTGAAGCCGGGTGACAAGGTAACGGTGATGGGGCCGTTTGGTGAGTTCTTCGCCAAAGACACCGACGCTGAAATGGTCTTCATCGGTGGTGGTGCCGGTATGGCCCCGATGCGTAGCCATATCTTTGACCAGCTTAAGCGTCTGAAATCGACGCGTAAGATTTCGTTCTGGTACGGCGCGCGCTCCTGGCGTGAGACCTTCTACAACGAAGAGTATGACCAGCTGGCGGAAGAGTTCCCGAACTTTGAGTGGCACTTGGCACTCTCCGATCCGCAGCCGGAAGATAACTGGGAAGGCCCGACGGGCTTCATCCACAATGTATTGTATGAAAACTACCTGAAGGACCATCCGGCGCCTGAAGATTGTGAGTACTATATGTGTGGGCCGCCCATGATGAACGCCTCTGTTATCAAGCTGCTGCTTGATATGGGCGTTGAGCCGGAAAACATCCTGCTGGATGACTTCGGCGGCTAATATCGCATCAGCGAACGTTAGAAACGGGGCTAGCCTTTGGGCTAGCCCCGTTTGTTTTTGTTTACCGTTTTGTTGGCAGATGCGAATATCCGTGCTGAAAAACACCCAATGCCTGATCATTTTGCGGTGGCTGAGGTACAATGGGAGGTAGATTTTTAAGGCACTTATCGGCACAAGTATTGTCGGCAGGTGAGGTACCTAACGTAATGCTAGGAGGACAACATGGCAATTTGGCTACTGGTATTCGGGTTTATGGCGCTGATTATGGGCGCGATGGCCGTTGGCGTGCTGATGGGGCGTAAACCCATTGCAGGCTCCTGCGGTGGGCTTAATCAAATCGGCATGAAGGATGGCTGCGATATCTGCGGTGGTAAAGACGAAGTATGCGAAGAAGAGAACCGCAAACGCGGTAGCGTACGGCGCCGTAGTGATGAAAGCCGTGGCGCCGACTTAGGTTACGATGCAACGCGCCGCTAACCGCTGATGCTACTACGCGTTAAATAACATCAAACGCTCGCTTAACCGCGGGCGTTTACGTATGCGCTAATGAATTGATGATGTCAGGGAACAAGGAGATCCAAACCGTATGGCGGTTCACAATTACGATGTCGTGGTGATCGGTACCGGCCCCGCCGGAGAAAGCGCTGCTATTAATGCTGCTAAGCACGGTATGCGGGTGGCGATAATTGAGAAGCAGGCTCAGGTAGGCGGTAACTGCACCCACTGGGGCACTATTCCTTCCAAAGCGCTGCGCCATCAGGTCAAGCAGATCATGGCGTTCAATACCAACCGAATGTTCCGCGATATCGGTGAGCCCCGCTGGTTCTCCTTCCCAAAAGTGATGGAACGCTCCCGCGGTACGATTGATAAGCAGGTTGAAATGCGCACCACTTTTTATGCGCGCAACCGCATTGACCTGTTCCACGGCGTCGCCCGCTTCAAAGACGAGCACACTGTTGTGGTGCGTGATCGTCAAGAAGGCATGGAAGAGCTGGTGGCCAAGAAAATTGTCATTGCCACCGGCTCGCGCCCCTATCGCCCAGCAGATATCAACTTCCGCCATCCGCGTATCTACTGCTCCGATACCATCCTGAGCCTGTCCCACACGCCGCGTACGCTGGTAATTTTCGGCGCGGGCGTTATCGGTTGTGAGTACGCTTCTATCTTCTCGGGGCTTGGCGTGAAGGTAGACCTGATCAACAACCGGGATAGCCTGTTGTCGTTCTTGGACGATGAGATCAGCGATGCGCTCTCTTATCACCTACGCAAGCACGGCGTGCTGATTCGTCATAACGAAGAGTACGCCAGCGTCGAAGGCGACGAAGCCGGGGTAGTGGTGCGCCTCAAATCCGGCAAGAAAATCCGTGCTGATGCCTTCCTGTGGGCCAACGGCCGCACCGGCAACACCGACAGCCTGGGGCTGGAAAACATCGGCCTGGAGGCCAACGGTCGCGGCCAGCTGAGCGTGGACGAACACTACCGCACGGGAATTCCGCATATCTATGCCGCTGGCGACGTGATTGGTTGGCCAAGCCTGGCCAGTGCCGCCTACGATCAGGGCCTAAACTCCTGTAACGAGCTGCTGGAAAAAGAGTACCGCTTTGTCAGCGATGTGCCGACCGGTATCTATACCATTCCTGAAATCAGCTCCTTTGGCCCCAACGAGCGCGAGTTGACCGAAGCCAAAGTGCCCTATGAAGTGGGCAAAGCGTTCTTTAAAGACACCGCTCGCGCCCAAATCACCGGCGACACGGTCGGTATGCTGAAGATCCTGTTCCACCAGGACACCCTGGAGATTCTCGGTATCCACTGTTTTGGCGACCAGGCGTCGGAGATCCTGCACATCGGCATGGCCATCATGCAGCAGGAGGGCAAGGCCAACACGCTCAAGTACTTCGTCAACACCACCTTCAATTACCCCACCATGGCAGAAGCCTATCGAGTGGCGGCACAAAACGGTCTGAACCGGGTGTTCTAAGCGGTCAGGGCGGGCCTTCCTGCAGAGGTTGGCCCTGCCAGATCAGCTTCGGTGGGAGGCCGCTTTAGCGGGCGAATGGCGCCGTCAGGCGCCCCGGCCAAGCCACCGTCGCGAGCTGAAGCTCCCTCCCACGGGGGCATTTCAGCACCGTCGCGAGTTGAAGCTTCCTCTCACGGCTCTTCAGGGCGACGCTATAGCGTTTCCAAAAGCTGTCTAGCCCGGGGCTGCCATTCGCCTTCTAGGGAAGCGGCTTGGGTAAGCGATGCTCTGGCGTCTGCAAGGCGCGCTTGCTGGAATTGTATAATGGCCAGATTGAGCCACGCAGCACCCATCTCCGGGTCGAGGCTCGTGGCTGTCTCGAAGGCGGCCAGGGCGGCTTCGGGCTGGCCATCGGCATACAGGGCATTGCCTAGCGCAAACTGCCCAGTAGGATTTTGCGGGAAGCGCTCACTGAATGCCTGCCAGCTACTCAGCGTTGTGTCGGGGCCGTGCTGCTCTTCAAAGGCACTAATGGCCTCTAACGCATTGCGTGCCGTGACACCTTCGGGCAGCGTGCCCGGCTCGCTGACCACAAACCCCCAGCGCTCAGTACGTGCCCACGTAGCATCAAAACGGCTAAACGATAGGGTGTGCCGCTCGATTTCACCGCTGCGCAGAACAAGCGTTTCGTTCGGCAAATCAAAGCCAATGGCCACCGCATAGTGCCACATGGGAAAGGCGGGCAGGGCGAGGTTCTGCATCACGACCACCGGGTTACCTGCTTCCAGGTGCGTGAGCAGAGCATCCATGGTACCTCGGATGGGAATTGCCAGCCGTTCGTAGCGGCGTACCGTGGCCAGCATTTCCGGCTGCACGCTGCCATCACGCCCAGGCAAGAATACCTGAGGAATCAGCTCGTCTAAGCTAGCCTCTACGCCTTCGTGATTAAGCACCATAGCTAAGGTAGCTGGGCCGCACTGGTATTCCGTTTGGGCGAAAAACGGCACCTCGGTAAGCTCGGTTTGCGGCGTCAGGCTCGCTTTGGTGCTTTCAAGCAGTACCGGGCTGCGTGCGCAGCCGGTTAGCAGTAGAAGCAGCAGGCCTAACAGTAAAACGCCCGCAGTGCGGGCGTTAACATAACGGTTCATCATCGCGGATGAATTAACGTGTGAACGGGTAAACATCGGTTAAACCGAGAATGTCCGTTACCAGCAGAATCACAAATACCGCGAACAGCGCACCAATCACGCCAGCACCGGCGGGCAACTGCTCAAGCTGCTGCGCCATTTGCTGGGCTTCGGCATCGCTCAGGGCCGCCACACGCGCCTCGACATCGGCGGGATTGACGCCCTGTTTGAGCAGTTGATCTTGCACATCGGCACGGGCGAGGATTTCATTGATACGCTCGCGGTCCGCACCGGCACGGTCGCCTGCTAAAACAGACTGCGTTGATACCAGATCCATACCTTGCGGGGCGGTAGGGGCCGCCACAACGGGCAGGCTGGCAAACACTAACGCAGCAATCAAAAGGGTCGAGAGGTAAGCACGCACTGTTTTCATTGTCTTCATCCTTAGACTTATCGGGGAGCAAGCTATGAGTAGCCTGAGTGATTAGTATAGAAACAAACAGCGAGTGTTTTAAGACGAAAATGCAAAGTGCTAATTATTTGCACTAATGCGATAGGTCCAGGGCGTTTCCGCCAGGAGGCCTTTTGCCCCTGCCATGGTCATGGCGAGGTCGTGCAGCCCCGGCCATAGAGGCACGGCAGATGCCCCTTTCACCGCTAAATCCAGGCGCTGGGCCATTAGTAGCAGTTTGTGTAAACGCTTCATGGAAAGGCGGCTAATGGCTTTTTGATAGGACGGGCGACGTTTATCAAAAATCATCGGCTTTTGGGATTTGCAGGCATGCTCGAAGCTTTGGCCTTGGTCCAAATGCTGATGCAGCGATAGCAGAGTGCGCAGCTCACGGGTGAGCGCCCACAGCACAATCGGTGCTTCCACGCCTTCGCTTTTTAGGCCGTTCACAATCCGCGAGGCACGGCTGGGTTCGCCCTTCAAGCACGCATCCGCCAGATTGAAGACGTCAAAGCGGGTGCTGTCTTCCACACCTTGGGCAATGTGCTCGACGTTGAGCCGGGTGTTAGCCGGGTAGATCAACGCCAACTTTTGCAGCTCTTGATCAGCCGCCAGCAGATTACCCTCGGTGCGCTCACCCAGCAGTCGCGCGGCTTCCAGGTCGATCTGCAGGCCGTGATGCGAGGCCCTATCCCGTAGCCAATAGCCAAGCCGTGAGGCATCTACCGGCCATACGGGAACAAAAATTCCCTGTTTATCTAAGGCTTTGAACCAAGCGCTTTTCTGCTGCTTGGCATCGACTTTGCCCATGCTAACCAATAGCAGGTCGTCGCTGCCATCCATCATTTCCGCATATTGAGCAAGCGCCTTGCTGCCTTCCTGCCCCAGCTTTTGATTGCCCAAACGCAGCTCCAACAGTTTGTTGGTGGCAAACAGCGAGAGGTTGCTCGCGGTTTCCAGGAGCCGCCCCCAGGCAAAGTTGGGCTCCACATCCAGCACTTCGCGCTCTTCGATACCCGCTTGGCGGGCGGCGGCGCGCACGGCATCGCAGGCGTCACGATGCTGAAGCGGCTCGTCACCCGCCACGATCACTGCTTTCGGCAGTTTCCTGGCCAGAGCGGCGGGCAATTGATCGGCAAATACCTTCACCGCAGCGCCTCAAGGTTAGCTAAGCGTTCCACAATACGCTGGGCAAGCTGCCGAGTCAGTGTCTGCTCGGCTTCCTGGAACAGCGTCTCGCGGTTCAGCAGGTCGTCATCGCTGACGCGAATCCGCGTGCTGGTACTCAGCGTGGCGTTGTTCAGGGCGTAGGCATTGGTTTCCCGCTGCTGCACCGACAGCGACGTGCTCAGCGTCAGCTCATGCTCACGGCTGGCACGGCCATCGGTCCCGATGCGCCGCTCCTGAAGGGAAGGGGTGCCCAGAGTGACGCGCCAGGGCGCGCCGCTTTCTACCTCGGTGCCTAACTGCTGCAGGCGAGTGCGAAGCTGCTGGGCGAGAGCGCTGTTGTCATCGCCCTCTAGCGAGAGCGCGGGCAGGCGTGGCATGGATTCCGAGCCGCGCAGGCGGAACCCACAGCCACTGAGCAGCACCGCCGCTGACGCGGCGATGCTGAGGGTCAAAAAGCGACGGCGATTCATCCGCTCACCACAATGTTAACCAGCTTGCCGGGCACCACGATCACCTTACGAACCGTTTTGCCTTCCAAATGGCGCTGGACGTTTTCGTTTTCCATCGCCAGTTGCTCGATGGTGGCTTTGTCGGCGCTGGCCGGGGCTTCCAGGCGGGCGCGCAGTTTACCGTTTACCTGTACCACCAGCTCGATGCTGTCGCGGGTCAGGGCGACTTCGTCTACTTTCGGCCACTGGGCTTCAATGGCGGGCTGCTCATGGCCCAACTGCTGCCACAGGGTGTGGCAAAGGTGCGGGGTAATCGGGGCCAGCAGCAGTACGCAGGCTTCCAACGCTTCACGGCTAACCGCGAGGCCCAGTTCGGACGTATCGTCAAACTTAGCGACCGCGTTAGAAAGCTCCATCACAGCGGCAATGGCGGTGTTGAAGGTGGTGCGACGGCCAATGTCGTCGCTGGCTTTTTTGATGGTTTCGTGGGTTTTGCGTCGCAGCGCTTTTTGGTCGTCGTTGAGTGCATCGACGTTCAGCGTGCCTGGAGTGCCCGCTTCCAGGTGCTCGGTAACCTGACGCCAGATGCGCTTCAGGAAGCGGTGCGCGCCCTCGACGCCGGAATCCGACCACTCCAGCGACTGCTCAGGTGGTGCGGCAAACATCATAAACAGGCGCACGGTGTCGGCACCGAACTTGTCGATCATCGACTGCGGGTCGACGCCGTTGTTCTTCGACTTGGACATCTTCTCGATGCCGCCCATCTCCACCGGCTGGCCGTCACTCATCAAAATGGCGCTCAGCGGGCGGCCTTTTTCGTCGCGCTTCACTTCCACATCGGCGGGATTGAACCACTCTTTGCCGCCGTTATCTTTAATGCGGTAGAAGGTTTCCGCGATCACCATGCCTTGGGTGAGCAGCTGCTGGAACGGCTCATCGGAATCAACCATGCCGAAATCGCGCAGCAGCTTGTGGAAGAAGCGGGCGTAGAGCAGGTGCAGAATGGCGTGCTCGATACCGCCAATGTAGAGATCCACCGGCAGCCAGTAGTTGGCGCGCTCATCCAGCATGGCTTCGTGGTTATCCGCACAGCAGAAGCGGGCGAAGTACCAGGAGGATTCCATGAAGGTATCGAAGGTGTCGGTTTCACGCACCCAGCCATCGCCCAGCTCGGAGAACTCAGGCATCTTCTTCAGCGGCGAGCCGGAGGCATCCACGGTGACTTCCATGGGTAGCGCGACGGGCAGCTCGTCATCGGAGAGCGGTACGGTCTGGCCTTCCGGGCCGTACTTCACCGGAATCGGCGCGCCCCAGTAGCGCTGGCGGGCAATACCCCAGTCACGCAGGCGATAGTTGGTTTTCACTTCGCCACGGCCAAGCTCGGCCAGCTTGGCGGCAATGGCATCGAACGCGGCTTGGAATTCCAGACCATCGAACTCGCCGGAATTGATCAGCGTGCCGTGCTCGGTGTAAGCGCCTTCAGAGATATCCGGCGTATTGCCGTGCTCGTCGGCGACCACCGGCTTCAGCTCGATGCCGTACTTGGTGGCAAACTCCCAGTCGCGCTGGTCGTGGGCGGGAACGGCCATCACCGCGCCGGTGCCGAACTCCATCAGTACGAAGTTAGCCACGAATACCGGCACTTCTTCACCGCTTAACGGGTGAATGGCTTTATGGCCCGTGGCCATGCCCAGCTTCTCTTTGGTGGCCATTTCCGCTTCAGAGGTGCCGCCTTTGGCGCACTCTTCACAGAACGCCGCGATCTCGCTGCTCTGCTCGGCGGCCTGTTTGGCCAGCGGGTGCCCAGGGGCGACGGCCACGTAGGTCACGCCCATCAGCGTATCGGGGCGGGTGGTGTACACCGCCAGCGGCTCGCAGGCGCTGCCATCGGCGGCTTTGATATCGAAGCTCAGCTCGACGCCACGGGATTTGCCGATCCAGTTGCGCTGCATGGTCTTGACCTGCTCAGGCCACTCGACGTTATCTAAATCCGCCAGCAGCTCATCGGCGTAGTCGGTAATCTTTAAGAACCACAGCGGTATCTCTTTACGCTCTACCGGCGCGCCGGAACGCCAGCCGCAGCCGTCGATGACCTGCTCGTTGGCCAGCACGGTCTGGTCGACTGGGTCCCAGTTCACCGTGGACATCTTCTTGTAGACCAGCCCTTTCTCCACCAGCTTGGTGAAGAACCACTGCTCCCAGCGGTAGTAGCTGGTGTCGCAGGTAGCGAATTCGCGGCTCCAGTCGTAGGCAAACCCTAGTGCCTTCAACTGGTTGCGCATGTAATCGATGTTTTGGTAGGTCCACTTGGCAGGCGGCACCTGATTTTGGATCGCGGCATTTTCCGCCGGCATCCCGAAAGCGTCCCAGCCCATGGGCTGCATGACATTTTTACCCTGCATGCGCTGGAAACGTGAGACAACGTCGCCGATAGTGTAATTACGCACGTGGCCCATGTGCAGCTTGCCGCTGGGGTAGGGGAACATGGATAGGCAGTAGAACTTTTCGCGGTTGGCGTCCTCTACGGCTTTAAAGCACTGGTGCTTGTCCCAGTACTGTTGAGCGTCACGTTCGATCTCGCGGGGGCTGTATTGTGCGTCCATCGGTGTTTTCAATGCCTTGGGATAATTCGCCCTTGTTCAGGGCGCAAAGTGAATAGTAGATGACGACTGTCAGATAAGTAGCGTCGATTGTATCCTATGCCGGTGTATCCTTGAACGGCTAACCGATGATAGGCAGCACCTGTGGCAACAAAAGGAGAGGACCCATGGAAAAACATAACGATCACCGCCTTCGCGAAGGCTACGAGCGCCTATTGGAGCGCATGCAGGATGGCGCCAACGAGCTCACCTGGGACAACCTACAAAAGGACTTAGACGACGCCGTTGCCTTTGAAGCTGAGCTTGAGGAGTACACCAAAGACGAGCTAGCGCTGCTGCGTGCCTGGGTAGAGCGCGACCTGAAAGACATGCGCTACTACATGGCGGATACCGGCAAGCAGGTTGCCAGCTGGCTAGGAATCGACATCGACCAGCTTTCCCGCCGGGTCGCGGAATCGCTGCTTTCCATTGCCGACCGTAGCGTGGTAGACCGCGAACGTTTCGAGGATGACCTAGAAGCCGCCCGCGCCGACTACTGCGAAGGTGAAATCGCCGCCCCGGGCTTAATGGCCTGCACTCACTGCGATGCTCAGGTCATGTTTAACGATGTCGCGCGGATAGAACCCTGCCACCAGTGCGGCCACCGCTACTTCTACCGCTTTCCGAGCAAAATCGTCGAAACCTAAGTATCTAACCTAGCCAAACGCTCAAGCCTGCGATCGCGCCTAGCGAGAGCAGGCTCATCATCGCAGCATAAGGTAGATTATTTTTCATCATCTGATAACCGCTCACCCCGTAACGCCCCTGCAACGACAGGTTAATACCCGAAAGCGGCCCCACACTGGTGCCCACCGCCCAGGCGCTAAGCGCCACAAAGGCAAACAGGGTCTGTTCAGCGCCGCTCAGATTAAGCACCGACGCCAACACCGACACCCCAATAATCGGGTGCAGCCCCACCAGCGCACTAAGCGTAATAGCCGCAAAACTCACCATGGCCTGCCATGTACCAAAGCGGGCAAACAGCGTCCACTCATCGCCTGCCGCCGCTGTTACCAGCGTTGAAAGCCCCAGCGTTAATAAGCCTGCCGCTAAAAACAGTGAAATTTCCCCGCGCATGGCGGGCAGGCGAGTAACGGTATGCTGACGCAGGCGCCGCAGGGTAAAACGCGGGCCTTCCCGCAGATTGCTCAGCAGCGCCACCCCCGGCAGCAAAAAAGTAATAATGCTGACAATGGTGAGCGATGGCGTGATCCAGAAGTGAAACAGCATCACCAACGCCGCCATGCCCGCAGGCATGAGCAGGCTGCGGGGCGAAAGCGAAAAGCCATCCACCTCGGTTAAATCAAACCGTCGCCGCAGTTCTAGCGTGGTTAATAGTCCTGAGAGCATGGCGATAGGAAAACCCACCACGGCAATCTGGGCATATTGCACCGACGGCACCAAGGCAATTACCACCGCCATAGAAGCAAAGAAGGGCGACCAGAGCGCGGCGCTGCTTAGCCCACGGTTCAGTGCCAATAGCTGCGGTGTGGTTAACGGCGCACGGCGAGCCAAGCGGTCGCCCACCATAAACACCGTGGAAAGATTCAAAATCGTGCCGAGAAAATGCACGCCCAGCCAGGTGCGCAGCACGCCGTCCGCCCCCGTTACCCGCTTACCCGGCGCACGCTTGTTGCCCTGGGTGCCAATCAGCGAGATAAAGCTCACGCCTACCAGCATGGAAGCCACGAACACGTTCCCCTGCAGCATGGCAGGCCAGTTCACCGCCGCGCCATACACGGTTTGCGCCACCACCAGCATCACCACACCCAGGGCAATCAACACCCCCGCCTGAAGGCGCGAACGCTTGGGAATATCCCGCCACAGCAGCGCCACCGCCGCCCACAGCAGATAGCTCACCGCCTGCGCGGTCGGCACCGCGCCGGTAAAACCAATAATCTGTGCCAACAGCCCGAGCAGAATCAAAACTCCCGCCAAGTGCTGCCGCGTCGTTGTCTCTCGCATCTCAGTCCCTTTACCCCGGCTTATTCATGAGGCCGACCTGAAAACGAAGATAGCGGATGGTATTCTCTTGAGAAATCAGAACGTTCCGGCAAGAATCTGAACCAAGAGAGCCATCCGCCATGGGTGAAAGCCTATCCACCTGGACGCCCTCGTGCAACGGTGCTGCCCGTGTTGAGCTGAGCGGCCAGCGCACCACCAGCGACAGCGGCACTCTGCTGTTGCGTGAGGCCCTCGACAACAGCGGCGTGATCGAGGCGCTGGAAGACAATCTGGTCGATCGACGCCACCCGCTGCGCATCCGTCATCGCTGGCCAGCCAGTTGCGTACCCTGGTGCTGCAGCGGGCGATGGGCTGGATCGATCTCAGCGATACCGACACGCTGCGCCGTGACCCGCTTTGGCAGTTGGCCTGCAGGCCAGATCGGTGAATGACTTAGTCGCAAAACTGAGCTGACATGCTCCACTTAGGCGGAGCAGGATGCACTAATCGTTCAGCAGTTCTTTGGGTTTGAACTAAGGGTTAGTCTATCTTCGCCATATGTATCAAACCTTCCCCCCAACGCCTTTGAATTTCTCTACAAAAGCCACAATTTTTTGAAAAACGCTTTGCTTTTTGGCGAGGTATTGCGGGTTCAGAGGACTCATCTTGGGCAAAAGGCTGTTGAGTTCAGTGCCTTTTTCACTGGCATATTCCCGCTTGAGCGAGGTAGTGATATAGCGCCGGGCTTCTTCTGCCTTTAAATTCTCTGACTCAATCAGCGCCTCGGCCTCGCGTTGCTGTTCAGCTTGGGCAAAGGTAAAGAAGGCCTCAATCACGCTGGCTTTCTCACCGATCTGATCTAGGTCAGTCTGGTTGATGAAATCAACCACCAGGCCTTCTTTAGCGCGATTGCCTAGGCTGGCTCGGATCACTCGTCGCACCTCTTGCACCAAATCTGCTTTGCTTTTGGTTTTTTTGTTGTGCTCGAAGATCAGCCCAAGGATGTAATCCAGGTTGATCTCCTGGGATTTCAACAGGTCTACTTCAAATTCAACATCATCCCAGTCGAGTGTTGTTGCATCAGTTGCTTCAGCGGCCTTCTGGCGGCGTTGCCAATCGCGGATATCATTATAGGTCGAGCGGTAATCCTGAACCTTGCGCTCGGAGGGTAAGCGTATGGTTTGCAGCTCCGCCAGCTTTTCATCGTCCAAGTAGTGTTCTGCTTTAAACGCCTCAACTGCCTCCGGGTCGCTAGTGTCCAGGCTTTGCAGGGCTTTTAGGCTGGCAAACTCATCATAGTTTTGCAGCACGTTTTCCACCCGCAGATACTCGCCAAAGACTTTAGCAAAGGCTTTTTTGTCTGCTTCCTTTTCAATGGCCGCAGGATCAGGGAAGTTTTGCTCCAGATCAGCCACGACTTCCATAAAACCGCGCCTTGCATGCCCGGTTACCAAGTCGGTAAAGCCTTCCATATACTCTTTGTAGCTTTTCTCTAACACCACGTTCTTGG
The DNA here is from genome assembly GCF_056857635.1 of Vreelandella sp. L-15. Taxonomy (NCBI): domain Bacteria; kingdom Pseudomonadati; phylum Pseudomonadota; class Gammaproteobacteria; order Oceanospirillales; family Halomonadaceae; genus Vreelandella; species Vreelandella sp. L-15. The sequence goes on from NZ_JBSXNN010000096.1 coordinate 72,998, forward strand.
TGTTTTTATCCCCAAACAGGGTAATAGCATCCACCGTGGCCTTTTCCAGGTCGCGAAAGGTCACGATGTTGCCGAACGCTTTAGTGGCATCATAGATGCGGTTGGTGCGCGAGAAGGCCTGCATCAAACCGTGATAGCGCAGATTCTTATCGACAAACAGAGTGTTCAGCGTAGGTGCATCAAAGCCGGTGAGGAACATGCCGACCACGATCAGCAGGTCGACTTCCTTGGCTTTTACCCGCTTGGCCAGGTCGCGGTAGTAGTTCTGGAAGCCGTTGCTGTCCACGCTGTAGGTGGTTTTAAAGTAGGCGTTGTAATCCTCAATCGCAGCACTTAAAAATTCCTTGGCACTGGAATTCATCGCCGATACATTAAAGCTTTCATCCAGAATGTCACCGACGGCATCCTGCTCTTCATTGGCCGCAAACGAGAAGATGGTGGCGATTTTCAGAGGCTTGTCGCTGTCTTTTTGCAGCTCGTTCAGCGTTTGGTAATAGAGCTTGGCGGCTTCCACGCTGCTCACCGCGAACATGGCATTAAAGCCCTGGTTGTTACCCTGCAGGCGATGCGTTTTCTGGCGGTAGTGGTGCAGGATGTAGCGAGAAATTTCCCGAACGCGTTCCGGGTGCTGCAACGCCTGTTTGTTCTCGGCGGCGCTTAGCTTTTTCTCATCCTGCTCGGTTTCTATTTCCTTGAACTTGGGGCGCACATCGTTGTAGTCCACCTTGAACTTGAGCACTTTCTCATCACGAATAGCATCGGTGATGACATAGGAGTGCAGCTCGCGACCAAACACGCTGGCGGTAGTGTCCGCGCCTAATGCGTTTTGCGGGAAGATGGGCGTACCGGTAAACCCAAACTGATAGAAGCGTTTGAATTTCTTTTTCAGGTTTTTCTGTGCCTCACCAAACTGGCTGCGGTGGCACTCGTCAAAAATGAACACCACCTGCTGTTTGTATACGGGCAGGTTGGCCTCGCTCTTCATCAGGTTGTTGAGCTTCTGGATGGTGGTGACGATGATTTTGTTATCGTCTTTCTCAATGTTCCTCTTCAGCCCTGCCGTGTTGTCTGAGCCGTTCACGCTATCGGGCGAAAAGCGCTGGTACTCCTTCATGGTTTGGTAGTCCAGGTCTTTCCTGTCGACCACGAAAAACACCTTATCGATAAACTCTAGCTCGGTAGCCAAGCGCGCTGCCTTGAAGCTGGTCAGGGTTTTACCAGAGCCAGTGGTATGCCAGATATACCCGCCACTTTCCGGGGTGCTCCAGTTTTTAGCTTCAAACGAGCTTCTTATCTTCCACAGAATGCGCTCGGTGGCGGCAATTTGATAAGGGCGCATCACCAGTAGGGTGTTGTCGATATCAAACACCGAATAGTGCAGTAGAACGTTCAGCAGGGTGTTCTTTTGGAAAAAAGTCGCTGTAACGTCCTTCAGGTCTTTGAGCAGGGTGTTATCGGCCTGCGCCCAGTTCATGGTGAAGTCGAAGCTGTTTTTGTTGCGCTTGGTGGTGTTGGCAAAATAGCGGCTGTCGGTGCCATTGCTGATCACAAACAGCTGCAAATACTTGAACAAAGAGTGCTCGCTGTTGAAGCTCTCCTTGCTGTAGCGGTGTACCTGATTGAACGCTTCACGAATGGCCACGCCGCGTTTTTTCAGCTCGACCTGCACCAGTGGCAGGCCATTGACCAGAATCGTTACATCATAACGGTTGGCTTGGCTACCGGTTTGGGCAAACTGTTTGATTACCTGCACTTTGTTGCGGGCAATCGTCTTTTTATCGACTAGGTAGATATTCTGGATGCGGCCATCATCGAAGGTAAAATCGTGGATGTAATCGTCATGGATCTTGCGGCTTTTATCCACGCTGCTGTCGCTGGGCTTGTCCAGGTAGGTTTCGACAAAGCGCCGCCATTCGCTTTCTGAAAACAGTACCTGGTTCAACGCCTGTAACTGCTCACGCACATTGGCGAGCAGCGCCTCGGGGCTATTGAGGTTAGGGAGGTACTCATAACCCTGATTGACCAGATCCTGAATCAGCTCCCGCTCTAGGGAATCTTCACTCTGGTAGCCCTCAGCCACCTTCCATTCCTTGCTGTACCTTTCCAACACAATGAAGTTATTGGATTCCGCGATGGGCGTGTACGTTGTCACAGGTGGACCTCCCAATGTCCGGTTTTGTCCGAGCCAATTCGCGTTAACTTGCCCGCTTGTTGCAGTTTAGCGATGGCGCGGGCGATGGTGCGAACATCCTTGCCGATCTGCTCGGCAAGCTGTTGGCGAGTCAGTTGGTTGTTGTTTTGCAGTAAGTGCAAAATCGCCTCTGGCGTTTTCATCTCTTCAATATTTACAGGGGCGTTTAGAGTGGCATTTACAGGGGCATTTTGTGCTAACGTTTGGGCAATTACCGAGAGCATAAAGTGGATAAACGGTGTGCTATCGGCCTGTTGGTCAGCGTCTTCCAGTGCCTGGTAATACTGCTGCTGGTGGTCTTTAATCACACTTTCCAGCGGTAGAGATAAAAACAACGGATGCCACTGCGACAGAATCAAGGTTTGCCATAAACGCCCCATGCGACCATTGCCATCACTAAAGGGGTGAATGAACTCAAATTCGTAATGAAACACACTGCTGGTAATCAGCGGATGATCCTTGGCCTGCTTCAACCAATTGGCTAAATCCGCCATTAGCCCGGATACCTGATGGGCGGGAGGAGCCACATGGTGCACCTCCTTACCTTTTTGGATGCCTACTGCCTTGTCGCGAAAACGCCCTGCATTGGTCAGAATCTCCGACATCATCAAGCCGTGTGCTGTCAGCAGATGATCTACGTTATCTGGCTGCCAAGTGGGCAGGGCATCATAAGCAGCGATGGCCCCTTTTACTTCCGCCAGTTCCCGTACGCTCCCCAGTACCGGCTTACCCTCAATCACCGCTGTAATCTGCTCTTCGGTGAGGGTGTTGCCTTCAATCGCCAGTGTACCTGCCAGGGTTTTGATGCGGTTCTGCTTGCGTAACTGCGGCGACGCATTCAACGCACTGGCATCCAACCGACCGACCTGCTGGCTGATATCCGCCACCAGATTCAGAATCTCGCTGGTGATGGTGAAAGGCGGTTGGTAGCTCATATCAGGCCACTGCCTCAGATTCTGAGGTGTCGGGCTTGGGAAAGCTCAACAGCAAGTCGCGGTAGTATTCATACTGCTTCTGGCGCAGCTCAATCTCGCGGGGTAGACCTTCGCTGATAGAGTTAGCTATCGAATCAAACTTATCAAGTGTGCCAGTAATGCGCCTCTGTTCATTTAGGTGGGGAACTGGAATCCTGAAAGCGAATAACTTTTTGCTATCAATGGAAGCAACACTTCCGCCCGTTTTTCTGGCGGCTCGAAGAATGTCATCTGCATACGAACTAATTACATGCGCAATGTAGCCAGGCAAAATATTGCTATCAGGTATTACCGCTTTCATATCTTGGTTAAGCGTAACTGACACAGGTATCAATGCGCTTGGCAATTTTTTATCCAGGATGCTTGAACGAACAACAATCGCAACAGAATTAGCTGGTACTAATTTTGTTGATGAGTGTTTAATGGCTTCCTCAGTTATGTAGTCCACTGAAGAGTCAACTATTGGATTTCCCATGTCTTTGGGCGAAACCCATGGAATAGTTCCATTTTCCCAAAATTCGCTACGCCTTTTTGATGGGGTACCTCCACCATACCAAGTGCCAATCTCCCCCAACGTCTTCCACTCCACTTCCCCTTCCTTAAAACTCAGCAACTGGTCGCGGTAGTGGTTGTATTGTTTTTTGCGCAGGCTAAGCTCGGCGGTCAGCTCGGCGGTCAGCTCGGTAAAGGTGTCCAGAATGCGGACTATTTTAGACTGAATCTCAAGCGACTTTGCGGGGTTATCCGGGCAGGGGATGGGGATTTGATATTTCAAAATCGCAGATTTGTCTCCGCGAGGCATTTTTGCGCCTTTTGCGTGCTGCATATTGTACGAGAAAAAATCGTCGGACGACAAAAGGTAGTAAAGAAATGCTGAATCTACAAATGGCTTGTTATTCTCTTGAATGCGCACTGCAAGAACATCACCACTACAGCCACCTGAATTTGTCGCTCTCCATACCTTCTTCAAGTACGGACGAATATTGCCAATAAGGATATCGCCTGGTTCGTATGCCGTTAAACGAGTAGTGTTCGGCAAATAATTTGCATCAACACGTCCACCTTTTTCGGCTACAAGGTTATCAACACCGACGAACGAGGCCTTATCAAGCACAGCGGCGTCAACTCTTGTAGGTGAATACTCCGTCATATCTCCAAGCACATGCCACTCCACCTTTACCCCATCCAGCAGCTTTTCCATAAAACTCAGTTCACTCATCTCAAGCTCCCTCTATTTCCGCCACAATCGCATCAATATCCGTCCTTAGCTGATCAATTTTGGCCACGGTGGTTTTCAACTCGACATTTAGCTGGGTGATGTCGGTTTTCTCGCGAGTGTCCTCGGCTTCCACATAGCTGCTGACTGAGAGGTTATAATCGTTGTCAGCGATTTTTTCCAAGGGCACCGAGCGGGCCAGGTAGTCGATATTCTCTTTACTATCAAACACCGCCATGATCTGCTTGATATGTTCATCCGTCAGGACGTTGTTGTTGGTTTCTTTTTTGAATAAACCGCTGGCATCAATAAACTGGGTCGTCGTGTCGCTTTTATGTTTGGCCAGCACCAGAATCGTTACCGCGATGGTGGTGCCAAAAAACAGGTTGGGAGCCAGCGAGATCACCGTTTCCACGTAGTTGTTATCGACCAGGTATTTCCTAATTTTCTGCTCCGCACCGCCACGGTAGAAAATGCCGGGGAAGCAGACAATTGCCGCACGGCCTTTGCTGGAAAGGTAGTTGAGCGCATGGAGCACAAAGGCAAAATCGGCCTTGGACTTGGGCGGCAACACACCGGCGGGCGCAAAGCGGTCATCGTTGATCAGGGTGGGGTCATCACTGCCGATCCACTTCACTGAGTAAGGCGGATTGGAAACGATGGCATCAAAGGGCTTTTCATCCCCAAAGTGCGGGTTGGTCAGGGTGTTGCCCAGCTGAATATCGAACTTGTCGTAGTTAATGTTGTGCAAAAACATATTCATACGGGCAAGGTTATACGTGGTGTGGTTAATCTCCTGGCCGTAAAAACCTTCTTCAATGATGTGGTTATCAAAGTGCTTTTTGGCTTGCAGCAGCAGCGAGCCACTGCCCGCTGCGGGGTCATAAATCTTGTTGACGCTGGTTTGTTTGTGCATCGCCAGCTGAGCAATCAGCCGGGAAACATGCTGTGGGGTAAAAAACTCACCGCCTGATTTACCGGCATTAGCGGCATAGTTGGAGATCAGAAACTCGTAGGCATCACCGAATAGATCAATTTGGCTGCCCGCGTTATCTTCAAAAAAAGCGTGACCAAAATCCAAACCGGCTACCCCTCTTAGCACATGTGCCAAGCGGGTGTTTTTATCCCTTACCGTGCTGCCTAGGCGGTTGCTGGTGGTGTCAAAATCAGCGAACAGGCCTTTAATGTCGGCTTCTGACGGGTAGCCGTTGGCAGAATTCTCAATATCCGAAAAGATAGTCGCCAGGTCGGTGTTCAGGCTTTCGTTGGTATTGGCGCTTTTGGCTACGTTGCTGAACAGCTGGCTTGGATAGATAAAGTAGCCCTTGGTTTTGATGGCATCGTCTTTGATGTCGGGCGTGATCACGCTATCAGGCAGCTCGGCATAGTTGACGCTGTCATCACCGGCTTCGATGTAATTGACAAAATTCTCGCTGATAAAGCGATAAAACAAGGTGCCAAGCACATAATGCTTAAAATCCCAGCCATCGACTGAGCCACGCACATCGTTGGCAATGGCCCAAATTTGGCGTTGCAGGGCGGCACGTTGTTGGGTGCTAGTCATGACTCTTTACTCGTTTTAAATCGTTGGTGGTGGTTGCTCTATCATAACGGCAGTGTGACGTCTCAATCGACTGCGGCCCTCTTAATCCGTCGTTCTCCTCGTCCGTCGCTTCCCCGCTGCACTACTTCGACTCCCCGTAGTTTTCTTACTGCCGGTGCTTTTACGCCGTGTGTAGCTTTTCTTAGTGGCTCCGCTGCGTTTGGCGGGGCCTCCAACTTCGCCTTGGGCGGTTTGTAAGCTATGGCGTAGTCTGGCCGCGTCGCTTTGGCTTAGTAGGGCGCGTAAGTCTTCCAGCAGCGCCTGCTGGAAGGCGTTGGGGTCGTCTTGTTGTTCAGAGATCGCTCGCAGGCGTTGCTCCCAGAGGGCAGTACGTTCCGGTGTACTGACGGCGCTGGGCAGGGCGGCGATTAGCGCGCAGCCGAGTTTGGTGGCGCGTAGGGCTTTTTGCTGGCGCACTAGGTAGCCGCGCTGCACCAGGGTTTCGATAATGCCTGCGCGGGTGGCTTCGGTGCCCAGGCCGTCGGTGTCGCGCAGAGTGCGGCGCACGTTTGGGTCGTCTACGTAGCGGCCAATATTCATCATTGCTTTGATTAAGCTGGCATCGGTGAATGGTTCTGGTGGCCGGGTCTCTTTTTCTTCCACGCCTGCGGCGAGTGCCTGGCAGGCTTCGCCTTGGGTGAGCGGTGGCAGCGGCGGGGTGTCTTCGCGGGTGGTGAACAGTGGCTTCCAGCCGGGGTCGAGAATGCTTTGGCCGCGAGCGCGAAAGGCTTCATTCAGCAGGGTGAACTCGGCTTTCACTTCAAAAGTGCGCAGCGGGCGGTAGAACTGCGCCATCACGTTGCGCACGATTAGCCGAAACACATGGCCTTCGGTGGCGGAAAGCTGGCTGACATCGGCGGGCTTGCCGGTCGGTGCTAAGGCGTGGTGCGCGCCCACCTGCTTATCGTTCCAGGCTTTCGAGCGTAGGGTAAAGTCGGCCCCGTTGAGCCAACCTCGTAACGTGTCGTCATTCTGGCAAGCACCGGAGAGACTGCGCTGGGCAAGCGCTAGGTGCTCTTCAGGCAGGTAGCGACAGTCTGAGCGGGGGTAGGTGATCAGTTTGTGCTGCTCGTAAAGCCGCTGGCAAATATCCAGCACCATCTGCGCGGAAAGCCCAAAGCGGCGGGCGGCATCTACCTGCAAGGCAGAGAGCGAGTAGGGCAGCGGTGGCGCTTGGCGCTTTTCTTGCTGGTCTAATGTGGTGAGCGTGCCGCGTGCGCCGGGTAGCTGAGCGGCCAGGGCATCGGCGGGCGTGCGGTCAATCAGTCGCCCTTGCTCATCCAAAGGTTGATGCGCTTTGGGAGCCCACCAGGCACGCAGTTGGCCTTGCGCCACCTGTAAATCTACCCAAAGCGGGTAGAACGGATGGGGTTTGAAATCACGAATGCTGTTATCCCGCCGCACAATCAGCCCAAGTACCGGGGTTTGTACACGGCCTACCGAGAGGACGCCGTCGTGCCCAGCTTGGCGGCCGGTGAGCGTCCAAGCGCGGGTGAGATTAATGCCATACAGCCAGTCAGCCCGAGAGCGCGCTTGGGCGGCCTGAAACAGCGGCTGAAACTCAGCATTCGGCCGCAGGCTGGCCAGCGCTCGGCTTACCGCTGGGCGGTTGAGGTCGCTAATCAATAGCCGCTGCACCGGGCCACGATACTTCAAATACTCGATCACCTCTTGTACCAGCAGTTGGCCTTCCCGGTCTGGGTCGCCAGCGTGCACCACGCTGGTAGCCTGCTTGATCAGTTTACGAATCACCGCTAACTGGCCACGGGCTTTGGAGCGCGGCGCGAGCTGCCACGTGTCGGGCACGATGGGCAGCCGGTCGAGCCGCCACTGTTTATCGGCGGGGTTGTAGGCTTCCGGTGGAGCTTGCTCCAGCAGGTGGCCTAGGCACCAAGTCACCGTGGTATCGCCGCACACAATCGCGCCTTCCTGGCGCTTGCCGCCACTGGGCAGGGCGTCGGCAATGGCACGGGCGAGGCTGGGTTTCTCGGCGATAATCAAGCGCATACGGTAGGCCCTGGCATATATAGAAAACAGACGTTTATGTTAGCAGAACCTACCCAACCGATAGAGAGTGGAGTGAAAATTTATACAGGTATAGAACATGTCTAGTGCGTTCGTGATGTATAGTTTTTGTATAAAATTATCGGATTGAGTAAGCTGTCGCAAAGCACTGGGAGACGGTTTTTATGCGCGAGCGCGGTAGAACACGACGTTTATTTGGGCTGGGTGCGCGTACGGGTGGTGCCCTGCTGAAAACGCGGTTAGGCGGCCAAGGCGCTCCGCTGGCGCTGTTCGCCCCAGGCGAGCAGGATTTCAGCGACGTGCGCGTTCATCGCCGCCTGCGGGAGCTCACCCCCAAAGTGTGGGCCGCCATGGATCGTCTTCAGCCCCCGGCAGATACGCTGCTGCTCTCTCGGGCGCTCAACGGCCACTACTGGAACTTGGTACGCTTAAAGGCCCGTTTAGATATGCACGACCGAGCTCAGCCGCTGCTGGGCTGGGCGCGTACTGCTTAGCCAAGGCCCTGCCAAGCGATGACCGCTGCGGTAGCCCCGCCAGCCATGCTAGACTATTGCGCTTTTTAATCGGTTTTACAGATTTTATAGTCTTGAAGACAGTGGAGACGGCAATGCTGGCGGTATGGGTCGATCAACTGCTGGGATTTGCCTCTGGGGCACTCTCGGCAATCAGGCAGCAGGAACACTACCCCGATTTTATGACGTGGGTACGTGACAAAGGCGCGCAGGCGTTTAACGGCGATGTGGCCACCGCACAGGCGCTAGCGCCCATTTTATGGTCGCAAACTCCGCTAGAGCGGCTGGATTTTGCTAGCGAGCCCTTGGCAACACCTGGCCGCAACGAGCCGTGCTGGTGCGATTCCGGACGTAAATATAAGCAGTGTTGCTACCGCGTTAATTTCCCGACCGACATCCCTGAACAGATGATGTGGATGCTCTCGCTGCGCGAATGGAAGGGGGCCACGCTGAAGGCGGCGTTAGATAGCCAGCAGGCACCACCTCAAGCGCTGCTAGAAGCTGGGCTGATTGCCGCAGAGAGTGGTCAAACCGGCCGTTCCATGCAGATTCTTGAGTCGCTGTTTGATGGTAGCGACTGGTCGCGCCTGCCAGAGCAGGCTGAGCCAGCTTTTGAAATTCTGCTGGATATCTATCAAGAGCGCGGCTTTACCCGCAAGCGTGCTGATTTGTTGGACGACGTGATGGAGCGCGGGCCGCTGTTTTTACGTGGCGTGGCGCTTGAGCGGCTGTGCTTGATGCACCTGGATAACGACGATTTAGACAGCGCCCGCGCAGCGTTCGTTAAAGCTCAGCAGGCGCTACCCGATTCGCCAACGCTGGCTTACATTGAAGCCATGCTGCTACTCCATGAAGGCCATGAGAAAGAGGCCAAAGAGCGCGCTAATTTCTGGTATCGCCGGTTGGTGCGCCAAGGGGACCTGGATGAAGACCAGCTCGATTTTCTGGCCGCTCTGGCAGATAACCCCGGCGCAACGCTAGCCGACCAGCTCTTGAGTGCTGAAGAAGATATGGCGATGCCGCTGGTCTCGCTTCAGGCGCTGCTAGCGGCGCTGCCCGTTGCTCCCAAGCTTTCCATTGAGCAGGATGCTGAGACTGGCCGCCTGCACTACACCACTACCGCCCGTGAAGAGACGCTGTTTGCCGCGTGGCACGAGCAGTTCCAGGTCATGGTAGATGAAGAGGTGGCGCTGGGCTTCCGTGACGACCCCTGGGTCAATGCGATTGATTGGATGTCGGCGCTGTGCGCCCACCCGGAGTGGCTGGATGCGCCGCAAGTGGTGCAAGACCTAACGCTGGCGCTGACCAGCCGCTTCGGCAGCCTACCGTGGATGGCACCCAGCCTGCTGGAACCGTTGGCGCTGCGCCTTTCACGCTGGCTGGAACAGGCCCGCGCCGCAGGCGACGGCAGCCTGTGTTGGGACGATGCCGATAATGCCATGCTGCTGCGCACCGGCTTGGCGCTGGTTGTCGGCATGGAGCGTGGCGCTCGCCAGCACTCCCGGGAGCTAGCCGAAGAGCTGCTGGCGATTGACCAAGAAGATAGCCTGGGCTTGAAAGAGCTGGTGCTTGATCAACTGCTGCGCGATGACCGCAACGAAGAGGCGCTGGCGCTGACTGAAGAGCCGCAAAAAGATGACGGCTCGCTGGTGTTAGGGTTGCTGATGGGGCGCACGCTGGCGCTTTACCGGTTAGGGCAGCAGGGGGCCGCCGAAGCGGCACTGGCGGAGGTGGTTGCCCACAACCGCCACGCGCTAGAACTGATTTGCGCGGAGAACCCAAGGCCCTCCATGCCTCATCCTGATGGGCAGGTTGACCCTGGCTCCCGAGCGGAAGCGTGGCAGTACCGTACGCTGATGCGCGACCAGTGGCGCACCACGCCAGGGGCGCTGGATTGGTTAGCCAGCCACCGCTGAGCTATTCGCTGACGGTTTTTAGCTGCCTGCCTCGGTAACTGGGGTAGGCACTAGCTGTTTATCTCGGCTTATCCAAATGGCCAGCAGAATGGCGGGTAAGCCGAGCACTGTGGCTACCACAAAGAAAGTGGCATAACCCTGAGCGCTCACCACGATCCCGCCAAACCCGCTCAGGAATTTCCCCGGTAGCGTCATCAGCGACGAAAACAGCGCGTACTGCGTGGCGGTATATGCCCGCGAGGTCAAGCTTGAAAGAAACGCGATAAACACCGCACTGGCAAGGCCGTTGGCTAGGTTATCGCCAATGATCGTGACTACCAGCATCGGCACCTGATTGCCGATTAGCGCAAGCACCGCAAACAGCAGGTTGGTGACCATCACCAGCCCCGCGCCAAAAATCAGCAGTGGGCCAATGCCATAACGGGCCACCAGCAGCCCGCCTAGAATGCCCCCTGCAATGCTCATGGCAATCCCGAAAATATTGGTGACGTTGGCAATAGTTGCCAGTGAAAAGCCCAGGTCGATATAGAGCGGGTTGGCCATCGATGCCATGGCCAGGTCGCTGATACGGAATACGGCAATAAACACCAAAATGCCCATTGCCTTCACCCCATAGCGGCGGAAGAAGTCGGTAAACGGGCAAACAATCGCGCCAATCACCCAAGCGCCCAAGCGGCGCAGCGTTTTGGGCTTTCCACGGCTGGCGCGAATAAAGGCGCGCACTTTGGGTTCATGGATTAATTGCACGGTTAATGAGGCGCGCTTGGGTTCTGGGCGAATCAGTACGGTGAGCACGCCAATGCCCACCAGAGCGGCCATGGTCAGGTAAGCCGCGTTCCACGATACCGCCGATGCCACATAAAGCGCACCGGCCCCTGCCGCCAGTAGCCCTCCGCGATAGCCAATAATGTACGTGGAGGCCATGGCTGCTTGAACATCATCATCGGCGGATTCAATACGGTAAGCATCAATGGCGATATCTTGCGTGGCGGAGCCAAACGCCACCAATAGCGCAAAGGCGGCGACCCAGCCTAGGTTGTCGATAGGGTCTACTCCCGCGAGGCCAATGAGACCGGCGGCAATCATGCCCTGGGCTAGCAGCATCCAGCCTCTGCGCTGGCCAAAGGTACGCGTTAACAGCGGCAGCGCAAGCCGGTCTACCACCGGTGCCCAGAAGAATTTGATGGAGTAGAGCATGCCGATCCAGGCAAAAAAACCGATGGCAGCTACTTCGACCCCGTCGCTACGTAGCCATGCGGAGAGCGTCGAAAACACCAGTAGAAAGGGCAGGCCAGCGGAAAAGCCTAAAAACAGCATGGTGATGACAGGCGCTTTGCAGTAAATACCAAGCGCCGCCAGCCAACTGCGCTGAGGAGTCGGGGTGGGCATGTAAGGGAGTACTCCAAAAAGAAACATCGGTGACGTGGGCCGCTCAAAAACCCGTCGATGTTAGACTATGGATAGGGTTCATGGTTGGCGTTCCATGACAAAGCCGACAGCTTACCGGAGAGGAGTTTTCCATGTCGATTACCGCCCATCAGGTAGTGACTCTGCACTACGTGCTTAGCGATGTGCTCAGCGATGGCAGCCCCCGCGTGTTGGATGACTCCAACGCACGTCAGAAACCCCTGGAGTATCTTCACGGCCACGATAATATTTTGCCGGGCTTGGAGCGAGATTTAACCGGCAAAGCCGTAGGTGATGAACTAAGCGTCACGCTGGCTCCCGCTGATGCTTACGGCCTGCGTAACGAAGAGTTGGTGCAAGAGGTGAGTCGCGCGTCGTTTGGCGGTGCAGAGATTGAGCCAGGCAGCCGTTTTCAAACCGAAGGCGAGGCTGGCCCGCAGATCGTCACCGTGCTGAACATCGACGGCGATACCGTGACGGTGGATACCAACCACCCCTTGGCGGGCCATACGCTGCGCTATCAGGTGAAGATTCTAGACGTTCGCGATGCCACCCGTGCAGAGCTTGCTAAAGGCCATCCGCTGCCACCGGGCACCGAGCACAGCAAAGTGGAAGACCGTAAGGTGCTCTAAAAAAGCTGTTTTTATCGGGTGAAGCGCGTTAAAAACTGACCTGTATCAAGTTCCCGTTTACCCTTGCGGCCACCATTTTAAAAGCTTGACCCAGGTCAGTTTCCCCTTCTCTGAACGCAGTACGATGGCCCCATACATCACGGCGGGAGGGAAGCACCATGTACTGGGATGATGCGGTAATTTTCGGCCTAGTTACTGTCGCGCTAATGATCACCTTTATGGTTGGTTGGGTAGGCTTTGTGGTACGTGACCATTTGCGTAAGGATGAACGTAAGAAGCCTTAATTCAGCAGGCTGTGTCAGTCGTCAGGGGAGGGGGCTTACGTTAATGTGTAAGCTTCCTGTTGCCGGCCCAAGGGGCCGGCTTTTTTGTTTGCCCGGCGAAGCCGGCAAACCCGGCCATCTGAAAGAAGATGGCGTCACCCCGACTGAGGGGAAGACAATCCGACTGGCAAGGGCGTCACTGGCCAACGGTGGGGTCTGAAGGAAGCCATAGGAAGTT
>NZ_JBSXNN010000097.1:0-7414 GCF_056857635.1 Vreelandella sp. L-15
CGCGTCGGTGCGATAGCGCAGCACCGCGTTCCAGACAAACCGCACGCACCCAAACGTCCGCGCCAGCAAGGCTGCTTGCTCAGGCGTGGGATAGAAGCGGTATTGGTAGGCGCGTTCGGCTTTCATGCTTTACACTTTAGATGAAATATTGTAAGGATGCAAAACACAAGGCGTCCTGGCGGACGCCGCGCTATCCATCCTCGCACTAAAAGTACGAGGTTTTCCGCGCTAACTGATAACCCGGATGATGAACCACCGTTAACGCCATGCGCGTGCAGCCACTTTGGTCACAAATGTAGATCGCTTATGTTGCTTGATACCACGACGTTAAACCAGCAAAGAAACTTCTTCGACGGCCATGCGGATATCTGGCTTTTTGGCTACGGTTCGCTGATTTGGAAGGCTGATTTCGACTATCTGGAGCGCCGCCCTGCGGCCATTACCGGCTGGGCGCGGCGCTTTTGGCAGGGCTCCCACGACCATCGCGGCACCCCCGAAGCCCCGGGGCGTGTGGCGACGTTGATTCGGGCCGAAGGCGCGGTGTGTCACGGAATGGCCTACCGCATCACCCCAGAGGTGCTCGCACCGTTGGATGTGCGGGAGAAAAACGGCTACCTGCGGGAAAAAGTCACGCTGACGTTTTTGGATGAAGCGGGTAACCCTGACGCCGACCAAGCGCCTAGCGAGGGGCTGATTTATCTGGCCAGCGAAGACAACCCGGCGTTTTTAGGCGATGCCCCGCTGGCCGATATCGCCCAGCAAATAGCCCAGGCCCATGGCCCCAGCGGCCCCAACAGCGCTTACTTGCTGAACCTCGCCCAAGCGCTGCGCGAGTTGGGCACCGAAGATGCGCATATTTTTGCCCTGGAAGCGCAGCTACAGCGCTACCAGTAGCGCGGATAGCGGCGGTGGCGCGCCAGGTTATTGACCAGAATCGCCACCACCAGCATGACGATGCAGCCTACACCAATGGGAATCAGCGGATACCACCAGCCCAACTGATGCACGCTGGCACCGCCTGCCACGGCAATCAGCGCAGCGGCAGCCCCTGGCGGGTGAACGGTATGGGTAAGCTGCATGACCAAAATGGAGAGCGACACCGCCAACGCCATGGAAAGCGGCGTGGCCCCCAACAGTTGATAGCAGCCCACGCCCACACAGGCAGAGAGCACGCTGCCAAACAGCACATGGCTGGGCTGGGCAAAGGGGCTTTCCGGGGCGGCGTAAATCAGCACCGAGGTTGCCCCGAACGAGCCCACGATCAACAGCTGCTGGGAGAGCCACTCGGCGCTTAGCCAGCAAATCAGCGCCATGCCAGTAAAGGCACCCAGCCACGACCAGCAGGCATCTCGCCAGCCTACCCGGGGACGCGGCGTTCGTTCTCCGCGCATCTTGCCAAGATACGTTTTCATCGCACTCGCCTTTGCACAAAAAGAGTGCAGATGATGACAAAATGCACCAAAGAAGCAAATGACAATGCGTCATATGCTCATGAAACTCGCTCAAGGACGTCAAGGACGATACACATGCCACCATCAACTTCCTCTCTCGCCGTTACCCCTTCCAGCCTATTGCTAGCGGTGGTGGCTGCCGTGGGCATGGCCACCATCGGCGTGATCTCGCGCATCACCGGGCTGAATGCAGAGAGCATTACCTTCTACCGGTTGGGGCTGGGGGCGCTGTTTTTGCTCGGCTATTTACTGCTGACAAAACGCCATGCAGGGCTCACTACACTGCCAGGGCGGCAGGTGGTGATTAGCGGTAGTTTGCTGGCGGCGTTCATCCTGTTTTACGTGCAGGCGATGAACTACACCCAAATGGCCAACGCCATTTTGATGGTGTATCTCGCGCCGATTGTGGCGGCTATCGCGGCCCATGCGCTATTTAACGAACGGCTTGCAGCGGCGCAGGTTTCGCTCATTGGCTTGGCGCTGTTTGGGTTCGCGATGATGCAGGAGTTTCGGCTCAACCTGGACGATCAGAAGGACGTGATTGGCATGGGTTTTGGCTTAGCGGCCATGCTAGCTTACAGCGGTTTTATCCTGACGAACCGCCGATTGCCGAGCCACCTGGATGACCGCACCTGCGCCTTCTGGCAGTTGGCGGTCGGGGCGCTGGTGATCTTGCCGTTTGCGCTATGGCAACCAGCAGGGCTAACCGCCAGCGCATGGCAAGTGCCGTGGTTGTTGGCTGCAGGCCTTGTGCCCGGTTTTTTGGCGCTGCTGTGTGCGGTGATGGCGATTAACCGCCTGCCCACCGCGCTATACGGCACGCTGGCTTACTGTGAGCCGGTGGCGGTGGTGATTTTTGGCTGGAGCCTGTTTGGCGAAGCGCTTTCGCCTTTGCAGTTAAGCGGCTGTGGGCTAGTGATCGCCTGCGGCGTTGCGCAGGCGTGGGTCGGTGGTCGGGGCGCTACATCATCAGCCACGACAGGATGAACAGGCCGATCAGCGTGCGGAAAATGCCGCCAATAATGGAGCCACGCAAAAACGCACGCAGCCCGCCCCACAGTACCAGCAGGCCAATCAGCAGAATCGCCAGGCTCAAGAACGAGTCATTGATGCCCAGCGAGCGCGTCAGCCCGCCGATAAAATCGTCGAAGGCACCGAAAAAGTTGGTAAAGATACCCAGCAAGAACTCGACCACGATGCGGATCGCATCGCCTATCGCCTCGCCAATGCCCTCAAAAAATCCGTTTGCCTGCATGCGCTTTTTCCATTGCTCGAAGGGATTCGCTATTGTCAGCGAAAACGCGGTGGCTGGCAAAGCAGCTGCTGCTCATGTTTCCACCTTTCGCCTATTCCCTTTTTAACACCGTCGCGTTACAACGTCAGTATGCCATCGCGGGAGAGACTGGTGCCTGCCACCAGCGCCGAAGGAGCAACGACCCCGGAAACTCTCAGGCCAACGGACCGCGACGGCCATCCATGACGTTCCGAAGAGCGGTTGATGACTGCGTCACTCAGCCCACCGAAGGAGCAAGCGCCATTCCAGCGGCGTGAATCTCTCAGGTTCCATGACGGAAGGGGTACGCCCGGCCAATAGGCTGCCGGGGGTATCGCCCGACGCCCATACAACCTGTGGAGAGACTCATGCAACGCATTGCCATCATTGGCGGTGGGATCACTGGCATCACCAGTGCCTACGCCCTCGTAAAGCGCGGTTTCGACGTCACCGTCTTCGAAAAGCATCGCTACGCCGCCATGGAAACCTCGTTTGCCAACGGCGGGCAGCTGTCTGCCTCCAACGCAGAGGTGTGGAACCACTGGCCCACGGTCATCAAGGGCCTGCGCTGGATGCTCAAGAACGACGCCCCGCTGCTGGTGAACCCGCGCCCTACCTGGCACAAGCTGAGCTGGTTTGCAGAATTCATCGCCGCCATTCCCCGCTATGCCGACAACACCACCGAAACGACCCGCCTGGCCATCGCCGCCCGAGAACACCTGTTCCAGTGGGCCCGTGACGAGCAGATCGATTTCGACGTGAAGCAGAAAGGCATCCTGCATATCTACCGCGATAAAGTGGGCTACGAGCATGCCGCTAAGGTCTCACAGCTTCTGCACCAAGGCGGGCTTGAGCGCCGTGCCGTGACCCCGGAGGAAATGCGCGCCATCGAACCCACGCTGGCGGGTAGCTATTACGGCGGCTTCTTTACCGAAAGCGATGCCACAGGGGATATTCACAAATACACCAACGGCCTCGCCAAGGCCGCGGCTAAACGCGGCGTGAAGCTGAACCACGGCCATCAGGTGACCAACCTGGGTGCGGATGAAAACAGTGCCTGGGTCAGCGCTTCAATCGACGGGGAAGAAATACGCCAAAGCTTTGATAGCGTGGTGGTGTGTGCGGGCGTTGGCAGTCGTGCCATCGCCGCCAAGCTGGGTGACCGCGTCAATATCTACCCGGTGAAGGGCTACTCGATCACCGTGCAGCTGGACGACGAAGCCTCGCAACAGGCCGCTCCCACCGTGAGCCTGCTGGATGACGAAACCAAACTGGTGACCAGCCGCCTGGGCAACGACCGCTTCCGCGTGGCCGGTACCGCTGAGTTTAACGGCGCGAACCGCGATATTCGTAACGACCGCATTCAGCCGCTGGTGCGCTGGGTAGAGCAGTGCTTTCCCGGTGTCAGCACCCAGCGGGTCGTCCCCTGGGCTGGCCTGCGTCCGATGATGCCGAACATGCTGCCCAAAGTGGGCCCGGGCCGCTTGCCGACGGTGTTCTACAACACGGGCCACGGCCACCTGGGCTGGACACTCTCTGCGATCACCGCCGAGATGCTGGCGGATGCGGTGGATCACTCCACCACCGCCTCTTTCGCCGCCACCCGCTAGATGAATCAACGATAAAGGGGCCGTTTGGCCCCTTATCCTCACCTTTGCTCTTGCCGCGCAGTGAACGGCTGTCTGGCGATGCTATGGCATCAGCTGTGACTGCTTTCACCACCAGAAGAGGCCACCCACAGCCTGTAGAGTGCTGGCGTAAAGAAAAACGACACCAACGTAGCCAAGAGTAATCCAAAGCCTACGGTTTGCGCGAAGGGCGGCCATAGCCCGCCTGCGGCCACCATAAGAGGAATGAGCCCCGCAAAAGTAGTGATAGTAGTAGACACAATGTGCCGACTCGTGGGGCCGCTGATGACCGCGAGCATCGCGTCTATATCGCCTTGCCGGGCGGCCGGATCATCATCAAAGGCGGCAATAATAATGATGGTGGCGTTAATGGCGACACCGACCAATCCCATAATGCCGACGATAATCACGAAGCCAAACGCATGACCACTCATCAGCAGCGCCACAATCCCCATGCCCATGGCCTGTGCTCCAGCGATAAAGACAATGGCGGCGCGGCGGAAGGAGTTAAACGCCAGCACCACCGTAGCCACCATGGCAATCACCAGCAGCACCACTGAGGCGAGCAGTTTACCTACTGCCTCATCACGCTCAGCGGCCTCGCCCCCTGTTTCAATACGGTATCCAGCGGGCAACGTCAGCTCACCGTTCTCAAGCGCTGCCTGAAGCTTGGCATCTAACTGCGCCATGGATACGGCCGGTAGCGCATCCGCCACTAAATAGCCTTGCACCAGCTGCACTCGCTCGGCATTTCGTCGGGTAATCACACTCCATGAAGGGGCAAGATAGCTTTCAGCAACAGCCGCTAACGGTAAGCCTTCAGCCACTTGGTCACTCACCAAACGCAGTGCAGCTAGCTGCTCGGCATCAGTACGCCACCCATCGGCATAACGCACACGTATCGGTAGTTGTTGTGTATCTTCCAACAACATACCGGCAGGCTGGCCGGAGAGGGCAGCACCTACCTGTTCCGCCAGGCTCTGCGTCGTCAGCCCTGCATCGCTCAATGCGGTGTGGTCGACATCAAGCACTAGCCGAGGTAAATCACGCTGCATCCCTGCGCGCACGTGGGTTACCTGGGGAAGCTGGTGCATCAGGCCCGCTAGCTCCAGGCCCAGGGAGGAGAGCACCTCCAGATCATCGCCATACACGCGAAGCTCAATGGGCGCTTTAAAAGGCGAGCCTTGCTCGTATTTGCGCACAACGCTTTGGGCTTGAGGAAAGCGCTTATCCAGAGATTGCTGCAGCCCCGGCACCTGTTGATTGGTGGCCTCTAACGATACCGTATCGACGATCAGATGAAGGAAGGCGGGGTTGTTATCTTCATTAGTTAACACGTTGTAATACATCATCGGCGCACTTTCGCCGATAAACGACGAGACACGCACTACACCCGGCAGCTCGCGCACCATGCTCTCTACTTCGTGGGCCAGCGCCTCTGTCTTGGCGATACTACTGGCGGCGGGCAAGCGCACTTCAATATGGAACTGGTCGCGGTCGGCGAGAGGGAAGAACGCTACGTCTAGCGTTGGCATCAGCGCTATTCCACCTACCGGCACACAGAGGGTGATCAACATCGCCGCCACGGGGTGGCGCAGTGTGCTGCGAACCGTGCCGCGAAACGCCCGCTTCATTATATTATCCCGCGGGGCAGGCGGTTTAGCGGCTACCTTGGCCAGCAGCATGGGCGAAAGCGCAGGCACCAGCAGCAGCGAAATCAGATAAGAGCTGACCAGCGCTACCATGACCGCCATGGCGAGCGGCCCGACGAACTCACCGGCGGGGCCTGGCATCAGCACGATGGGCATAAACGCCAAAATGGTCGTGAGCGTACTGGCGAGCAGCGGTACCGACAAATGGCGCAACGCATCTCGAGTCGCGGCCAGCGCTGAATCCCCCTGAAGGAAGCGCTCACGCAGGGCATTGGTCATCACAATGGCGTTATCCACCATCAGCCCCAATGCGACAATAATACCGATGATGCTCATCTGGTGGATTTCCATCCCCAGCGGCTTGAACAGCGCCAGGGTGAGCAGCGCCGTCGCCGGAATGGCCAGCCCTACGGTGAGCGCAGAGCGCCAGCCCATCGTGAGAAATAGAATCGCGACCACCAGTACCAAGCCCATCAGCAGGCTAATCGCTACATCACTAAGACGCTGGTTGGTATAGCTGGCCTGCTCAAAGACTTCTTCTACCGCCAGCCCTATCGGCAGTTCATCGTCAAACGCCGCTAGTTGCGCCTGGGCACGCTCAACCCACGCATCGATACGCTGGCCCGGCACCATACGAGCACCTACAAATACGGCCCGCTCACCGTTTAGCAGCGCCACCGCGCTGGGTGGGTCTTGAACACCACGGCGCAGCTCGGCAATTTCCCCTAGCTTGACGCTCTGGCCCTGCTGGGTGGTGACGTTGATCTCTCGCAGCCGGTCAAGCGCATCAAACTCGCCGCTCAAGCCCACCGTTAGCCGATGCCCTTGTGTGACCACCTCGCCAGCCGTGCGGCGGCCGTCGCTCGCCTCAATGGCCCCGGCAAGCTGACCAACCGAGAGTCCTAACGCATTCAGTTCCAGCGGGTCTACCATCACCTCGACCTGCTCACCGGCGACGCCAAAACGGTGGGTATATTCGGTGCCTGCTACCTGCCGTAACTGATCTTCTAGGCGTTCGGCATAGCGCTCCATCAATTGTGGATTGGGAGGGGTATCCAACGTCCAGCGCAGAGCGGCCACGATACTGAACGCATAGCCACGGTCATCCAACAACTCCGGCGTTTGCACGCCTTCCGGTAGCGAGGGCGCTACATCGCTGAGCTTATCGCGCACGCGGCTCCACACCGGCGTGACATTGGTCACCGCGTCGCTCAGCTCCAGGCTGAGCACGGCAATGCCTTGCCGCGAGGTAGATTCCAGCACATCAATCTCAGCAAAAACCCGCGTGAACCCTCGCCCACTCGGGCGGGGAGGTAAGCGGGGGCCGCACAAGCGGCCCTATTCTGGTGTCTTCTGTCCCTGCACATAAGCCTTGAGCGTCTCGATAGTGGCTCCGCCTGCGCTACAAGC
>NZ_JBSXNN010000098.1:0-4027 GCF_056857635.1 Vreelandella sp. L-15
AAAAGTGATGCTGATTATCGCGGCGGCGGCCGGTGTTGCGTACTTTACCATCAAATAGCCCGATAGATTGAGAGCTAACAAGTTGCTCCACGCGGAAAAATTACTCGCTGCGCGCCCAATTTTCCGGTGAGCAAGGCGTTAGCACCTCATGTCCGACGACTGTCGTTTACATCATCCGCAAGCCAAGCCTTGATCAGCGATTGATAAGGCATGTCCCGCTTGTTGGCTTCGATCTTGATCCGATCAAGCAGAGTTTCCGGCAACCGGAGTGAGATGGTCTTGGTTGATGGTTTCAGCTTCGGGAACGATGCCGGCTTGGCCTGGCTCCAATCCAGGTAGTCGGTGGAATCGTGAGTTTCCCAGAATTCCCGTTCTTCTGCTTCAGTTTTGAACTCAGGCATCTTTTTTGGCTTGCTCATAAACAGCCCTCTCTTTTCGGTGCATGTCGCGAGCGGAAATCACCCGAATCAGCGTACCGTTCTGCCTCAGTGTGAACGTGATGTGGAGCAATCTCTCGTCATCTGTTTCACCAAGAGCATGAAAACGGGCCTCAGTCTGGCTGTGTTTGGAATCCTCCAACACCAGAAGCGGCTCATTAAAGAAAATTTCTTCCGCTTCGGACTGGTTTACGCCATGTTTCTCCACGTTTTTTCGGGAGTTGCCTTCGTCCCAGTCAAAGCCAGTAACTTGTGCCCAATTGATCATAAAAGTATATTATCAGCATATACGCAGGCGTCAACAAGTGCTAACCAATGCAGGCACGGCGACGCCCACTACATTGCGCCCTCGGCTCCATTTCGTGGGCGCGCATGCTGCAGGCGTTAGGCAACGTCAAACCTGCACCTATAAAATTTGTACTCTGCTCAGGTCGACTATTGAGGTCTCATCGATCGAGAAAACTCATAAGGAAAAAATCTATGAAAATCGTTACTCTATACAATCATAAAGGTGGCGTATCTAAAACTACTTCGACCTTCAATTTGGCCTCTTATCTGGCGGAGAAGGGAAAAAAGGTCTTGATGGTCGACGCAGATCCCCAATGTAATCTCACTGAGATAGCGTTGGCCCCGCTTATCGAACAAATTGACACGGACGCAGCGGAGTCTCACGCTGAAAATGTTCCTGAACTTCCTGGCACAAGTCTACTTGATGCGCTCAATCAGCGTATTGAGGGGGATGCAGCCTTTATTGATATTGACAAAATTGAGACAGTAAATATTGGCGATAATCTTCAGCTTCTAAGAGGTTCAGTAGACCTCAGTTCAATTGAAGATGAACTGTCAGAAGCTCATCTCCAGCGTTTAGCAATGCGTACAAATCTTATGCGTACATATATTGCTACCGGTGATTTTTTGTCGAGGCTAGCCGAACAATTACAATTAGACTACATATTTATTGATGTAGGCCCAAGCTCGGGCGCGCTTACTCGTTCGTTCTTTCTGGTGTGTGACGCATTTTTTATTCCGGTTGCACCTGATCGATTTAATGTACAAGCAGTGGGCACTTTAGCAAAGATCGTGGACCGTTGGATGTCTGAGCACGCGCTAGTTAAGAAACAATATGAAGACCTTGGCCTTCCAATTAGACCAGGCACGCCAGCATTTTTGGGAGCCATAGTTCAGGCTTTTAAATCTTATGCTGGAGCACCGAAACCGGGCTTCAAACTATGGATGGATCGCCTTCCAACCGAAATAACGAAGCAGTTGAAACCTGTTTTTGATAAGCATAGTAAGGCATCGAAACTTTACCTTCCAACGTCCATCAATCCGGTGGTTGCTAAAGTACCTGACTTCAATCAGTTGGCGCCACTGATGCAGGAAGTTGGAAAAGCTGTTTTCAGTCTCCAGCAGACAGATACCGCGCGGATTACTCCAACCGGTAAGCCGTGGGCAGGCAATAATTGGACACAAGCCCAAAGAAGAATGAATGACTACAAAGAACTCTTCGGAGAAATAACTGCAGTCCTAGAAAAACTGAATTAAGGCTGGATTGAAATGGCCATTGAGCTTAAGCAACACTATGTCGCTTTTTTAGATATCCTAGGTTTCACGGCAATGGTGGGGTCGGACGTTACTAGTGAAAACCAACCGCATCTAGGTAAGCTATTTCGCTGTCATCAAAGCGCAGGAAATATTTTCAAAGATGATCCCTATTGCACAGTCACGCAATTTTCAGACTCAATTGTTGTGGCTAAGCCGTTCGAGGTAAATGGATTTGAGTGGTTTGCGACCAAGGTTGCAGAATATCAACGATTGTTATTGGACGAAGGTCTGATCTGCCGCGGGGGTATCGCCGTTAACAAACATTTCTCAAATGGAACATTCACTTTCAGCGCTGGACTTATTGATGCATATCTTGTGGAAAGCACCGTTGCACGTTTTCCGCGTGTTGTAGTATCACGAGACCTCATTGATCTTATATATCCCGACCAAGATGAATATCCAAAATTTCTAATAAAAGAAGACGACGGCTTAGTCTTTGTCGACTATCTCGGCCTCTTCAAAGATCAAGGAACGGAAAAGTTGACGACCTCAATTGTCGGGATTGTGTCGGGGCTGACTGCTAGTAAAAAACCTTCATTACGTGAAAAGGGAATGTGGCTTTCGAGCTATTCAGATGCTGTACTTGGCACGGAGCTGACTCCACCTAGGTTTACTGGCGGCAATATCGAGAAAGGTGTTGATGGCCAATTAAAGTGACCCAGGTGGGATAAAATAAATGGCCACTGACAAAAGCATGTAGCGTTTAAAAGGCAGCCTAACCAGTGCAGGCACGGCGACGCCCATTACATTGCGCCTCCGGCTCCATTCCATGGGCGCGCATGCTGCAGACGTTAGGCCGCTACCAAGCATTCTCGGAACCTCAGCCAATGAACACAAGAACGACCGTCCACGTCGACACTCTGTTCGCAGAGACTGGCGCCATATCCTTTGGTTACACGCCAGAGACAGACCGCGTTTACATCTCTGTGGCCGACCCTACAGACAAGCGCCGTGCTACTCACTTGATCTCTCTCAGTCAAGACGACCTTGCAAACTTCAAGACTTTGCTGGGGAAGCTTGATGAGGTCATAAAGCAGGAAAAGGCAAAGCTCTACCTCAGCCAAACGCGCGGTGGTAGATTCGATCAGTCCGGGGATACGGTGTCAATTCCAATTGGCGATTCCAATATTTCAATTCCCAAAGATCTTTACTCTGAGGTTTCTTCGCTTGTAAGCCAAGGGCAGACTCTTGTGGCCGCTTCTAGAATTAGCTCAGCTCTTCCGTGGCTCGGGTTGCCAGGTGCGCGTACAGTTGCTCAGTCAATTTGTGATTACCAGCAGGCAATAGGTGACCGCACTTAAAGGAGATAAAACGTGACAACCGAGTCCAATAGCAAATATACAGTCGTGATTGCTCCGAGCAAGGATAAACTGCTAGATGAGGTCAATAGCTTGATTGAGGCAGGTTGGACCCCGCAGGGAGGCTTAAGTATTGAATACCCAGCAAATGCGGTATTGCCAATGTACGGGCAAGCCCTCGTAAAGGGTCTTGGCACCGGCGCGGGTTGAGCATGACACCCACTCCGCCTTCCGTTCGCAAGTACACCATTGAACTTGCACCAAGCAAGGATGCCTTGGTGCGCAAGGTCAATGAACGCCTCGAAATGGGCTGGGAACTACAAGGACCACTGTCGATAAAGTATCCGAAGAACGCCTTGCTTCCTATGTACGGTCAGGCATTAGTCTGGAGAAAGGAATCGGAGTTGCCAACAGCTTCATCCAGCAGCTCGGGATGCCTTGGCGTTGTCCTGCTCTTCGCATTTATGCCGCCGGCAGCCGCCGTGGCTGCGTATTTGTTCTAGGAGTTGGTTGGTAGGCTAGTGCACAGCGGCCTAACAATTCATTGGTTCTTCGTCACTTCACGTGGATTTGGCCTGATCGAATAGGCGGCCCACCGGGCTGCCAATCAGGTAGATCATGGCGATAAAGTTGGCCTCGTTCCGGTAGCCACGTGCCCGTGACCGAGCCGCTTGGAACAGACCATTC
>NZ_JBSXNN010000099.1:0-45351 GCF_056857635.1 Vreelandella sp. L-15
TCTAGGTAGGGCCTGATTCATGTGCGAGGCTCCGGCGTTCCACCAGGGCCCTCGCCCATTACCCGCCGATTTCCAAGCACGGTACGCGTCCAGACCTAGGCCTCGGAGTTTCCGCCGCCGGGTCGCTCGGCGCTTCCATTGTCGCCAGATCAGGCCGCGTAAGCGCCGCCGTATCCATTGATCCAGTGCTTCCAAGGGGCGTTTCACATCAACAAGATTGAAGTAGTTAGCCCATCCTCGTAGGACTGGCCTCAACCCTTTGATTACCCGTTGGATGTTACGCCCCCTGCCACGTTTCAGGATCTCACGGACACGCTGCATCATGCGTGTCAGGCTTGTCTTGGCGAGCGTCAGTTTCGACTGCTTGTGCCGAGTGAGGCTGTAGCTCAGATATCCGCGTAGCCATGGCCGATCCACCGCACTTTTACGGCGATTGACCGTCAGCCGAAGTGAGCTCTCGAGATACTCACTCAAGCTGCCCATGACCCGCTCGCCTGCTCGTCGGCTCCGTACATAGATTTGTACATCGTCGGCGTAGCGGCAGAAGCGGTGGCCTCGGCGTTCCAACGCCTTGTCCATGTCGTCCAGCAGGATGTTCGCCAGTAGCGGGCTGAGGGGCCCGCCTTGGGGTGTCCCCCGCCGCCTCGGCGTGGGCAAGCCATGCTGGAACATACCCGCCTCCAGATAGCGACGGATCAGACGCAGTACACGCTTGTCGTCAACGCGCCGCGCGACCCGTGCCATCAGCAGGTCGTGATTCACTCGGTCGAAGAAGGCTTCCAGGTCAAGATCGACCACCCAGCGGTGACCGGCGGTGACGTGGGCCTTCATGGCCGAGACGGCCTGCTTGGCGCTCCGCTTGGGGCGGTAGCCGTAACTCGACTCGGAGAAGCCCGGGTCGAAGATCGGCATCAGTACCTGGGACAGCGCTTGCTGGATTAGGCGGTCGGTAACCGTGGGAATACCGAGCTGCCGCGTCCCACCCTTGGGCTTAGGGATCGTGGTTGCTCGGATCGGGCTGGGGTGATACGCATCGGCCAATAGCCGCTCGCGCAGCGTTGGCCAGTACTGCTTTAGGTGGCCCGCTAACTGGTGCACCGTCATGCTATCGACACCCGGTGCCCCTTTGTTGGCAACCACCTTACGGTAAGCTCCCTCCATGTTCACCGGGTCAACGACCCGTTCCATGAGCGAGGCTGACTCCGCTTTCGTCCACGATAGCGACGCCGGGATCGTCTCGACGCTCACCGGCCGGGGCGTGGAGTTCTGCTCCTGCCCCTCTGGGTGAGTGACGGTATTAGCGTCGGTTTCTGTCTTCATGATCGATCCTCGAGACGTTATCGCCTACTCGCGGTTCTTCATGTTCGGCCCTTGGTGCCGTGGTGAACCGGCACTTACTATGGCCTCTGCTGACGTCTGGTGATCCATCCCGTCGCCTCTCAACGCCGGTAGCACCGTGGCAGACCACCAGACCTCCCAGGGTAAGACGCGCGACCTTCCTCCCACCTACCCGCCGCATTTACTATCGCCCCTTCCGGATAGCTATGGGGCTTTGAGGATCATTGCACTCTCGCCCGGGTGCGATAGCCTCGTATGCGATTTCTGTTCGTCGGGCCGGGAGTTTGCCTTCAGCTTCCTTCGGATTCTGCCTTGCGGCAGACACCCTTGCTGTTCAGCTAACGGTTCCCGCTATCAGGGTCCGTAGGGGACTTTCACCCCCAAGTCATCCTGTGAGGCACCACCCTCAGGAATAGCGCCAGTCAAGGCGCTGCGCGCCATGCCTGGCGCACAATTAAAAAGCCGCCTTTTCAGGCGGCTTCGTTGTTCATAACGTAGATTCAAAACTCCACTCAACGGGGGGCGCATCGGGTATCAACGCCTGACAAGCACGCACTTTTTCAAGCAGCTCGGCGTGACTCGACGCCACGACGTTAACGTGAGCCAGCTTACGCCCTGGGCGCTCGGCTTTGTCATAGCGATGCAGGTGGGTGTCGGCAATGGCCAGCAGCGCGGCGTTATCACCTTCCAGGCCAATCACATTCACCATGCAGGTGGGCGCAATGGCGTTGGTTGCGCCTAACGGCAAGCCTTGAACTGCCCGCAGATGGTTCTCGAACTGGCTGGTAGCCGCGCCATCCATCGTCCAGTGGCCGGAGTTATGCACCCGGGGGGCCATTTCGTTGGCCAGCAGGCTGCCGTCGCGGGTTTGGAACAGCTCCAGCGCCAGCACGCCCACGTAATCCAGCTCATCCAGCAGCGCACGAATGTAGCTGTCGGCGGTTTGTTGAACGCTGGGGTCTAAATCCGGCAGTGGGGCCACGGAGTAGCGTAGGATGCCGCCCACGTGCTGGTTCTCTGCCATGGGGTAGAACACCACTTCCCCATCGCGGCCACGCACCGCAATCATCGATACTTCGCGCACAAAATCGACAAACGCCTCGACGATGAGCTGCGTATGGCCAATCGAGTCCCACGCCTCTTGAGCCTGTTCCGGTGCTTTCAGCACCGCCTGCCCTTTGCCGTCGTAGCCTTCCGTGACTGATTTGGCCACTACCGGGCAACCAAGCTCAGCGGCGGCGGCAGCGAGCTGCTCAGCACTTTCCACCACGCGATAGGCCGGCGTGGGAATACCCAAGCGATCAAACAGCGTTTTCTCTTCTACACGGTTTTGGCACACCGCAATAGCGCGACTGCCGGGATAAACCGGCTTGTGCTGCTCAATCTGCTTTACCAACTCAACGGGGAGGTGCTCGAATTCATAGGTCACTACATCGACCTTATCCAGAAACGCCGCCAGATGCTGGTTCTCCGGGTCGACAATCACCTCGCCGATACCCGCGCTGGGGTTACCGGTGGTATCTAAAAAGGTGAAGGTGTTGCCCAGCGGATAACCTGCCAGCGCCAGCATACGCCCGAGTTGGCCTGCACCGAGGACACCAATGTTTTTTGCAATCATATGTTTTGCACTCTGTGCGCTCATGATGGCTACCTATTGGGCCGAGGAGTCTACGTCAGGGCGCGGGTCGGGGTTATCCAGCACCAACTGGGTCTGCTCGGCGCGGAACGCCTCAACAGCTTCGCGCACGGCGCTGTCCTGAAGACCCACAATTTGTGCGGCCAGCAGGCCTGCGTTGGTGGCACCGGCTTTGCCAATAGCCAGGGTGCCTACCGCAATACCACCCGGCATTTGGGCGATGGAAAGCAGTGAATCCAAGCCCTTCAGCGCTTTAGACTCCACCGGCACACCCAGCACCGGCAGTGCCGTTTGTGATGCGACCATACCCGGCAAATGAGCGGCACCGCCTGCGCCTGCCACAATCACCTGCAGGCCACGCTCAGCGGCACTTTTTGCATATTCGAACAGCAGGTCGGGTGTGCGATGCGCCGATACCACACGGGTTTCGTAGGGAACGCCCAACCGCTCTAACATCGCCACCGCGTGCTCCATGACCGGCCAATCAGACTTCGACCCCATGATCACGCCCACCTTGGGTGCGCTGTTCGACATGCAAAACTCCTCGGCCAACGGCCTATTTAAGCTAGAAAGCAGTCCATAAGCCGCGCACAGTGCGCAGCTCACTCAGAAATAGGAAGGCGCATAGTTTACCAGAGCCACGGGCATTTGCGGGTGTTACTCGCTGCGTGAAATTTTCATCAAATTAGGCATTGAAAACCGCGTGAGTTGGCGGCATTGTGTGTTTGTCATTTCCGACTGATGGAGTCACATGAGTACGGCATACTCAACTGCTCACGCAGAATCATTAGATCCTCCGCGAAGCAGCCCTGACCTCGATGTCAGGGAACTAGAAAAACGTACGCGCCTCATGCGTATTATTACCCGCCTGATCGCCGTATCAGATCTGGGAAGCCGCGAAATAGCCCGCCAGGCTGGCTTACCCGTTCAAAAGATCAGCGACCTGCTCGCCGGAAGGCTAGAGCACCTGGACATCGATGAACTCAATGTCCTGCGTCGCACCCTAGAGCTGGAGGCGCCATAGCCGCAGCTACTACATCAGAATCTACCCCCTTTCGATACAGGCTGGCCCATTGGGTCAGCCTGTTTTTGTTTGTCACGCTTAATAGGACATCTTTCATGAAAACAATCAGTTAGCGTTTTAAGATTAAGTGATCATTAAGAAAAGCTCGCTAACTCATTGACGAGAATCAACTTTCCCCTTCAACGTAAGGCGTAGTCTTAGCGTACCCCGACCATTCGCCCCTGCGAATGACGTTTTACCCGCTAAGGAGGCGCTATGGACGCCATACGCCGCTCGCTACTCGGCCAGCTGGCCCGCTTAAGTGCAGGCGCTGCACTGGTACCCTTTTCTAGCCTTGCCCATGCAGGCATTAATCAGCAGCCTGCCCGGCGCGAAGGTGATCCCACAAAGCGCTACGGCATGCTGATTGATCTTCGCCAGTGTATCGGCTGCCAGGCTTGCACGGTGTCGTGCCATATTGAGAACGCCGCCCCGCTTGGCCAGTTTCGCACCACGGTCTCCCAGTACGAAGTGCAGCACCAGGAGAGCGGTGAGCTGGCCACGTTTATGCTGCCCAGGCTGTGCAATCACTGCGAAAACCCGCCCTGCGTACCCGTTTGTCCCGTTGAAGCTACCTACCAACAGCAGGATGGCATCGTGGTGGTGGACAGCGACCGCTGCGTGGGCTGCGCTTATTGCGTTAACGCCTGCCCTTACGACGCCCGCTTTATTAACGAGCGCACCCAAACCGCCGACAAATGCACGTTCTGCGCGCACCGTTTAGAGGCAGGGCTACTGCCCGCGTGTGTTGAAAGCTGTGTTGGAGGTGCGCGGATTATTGGTGATATGCGCAATCCTGACAGCCAAATCAGCCGCATGATTCAAGAGCACCGTGATGCACTGATGGTACTTCAGCCAGAAAAAAACACGCTTCCCCAAGTGTTCTACCTCGGGATGGATGAACGCTTCACTACACGCCCCGTGGCGGAACCCGTGGCGCTTGAAGTGTTTGATCCCCACGGCCAGGAGATGGGCTATGAATTCCACCATTGAACTGCTCGCCCCGCGTTATGACATTGCCTGGTACCCCTGGGCAGTACAGTACTTTTTCATGATCGCCGTCTCCTACGCGAGTCTCTGGCTTGCAGCCCCCGCGTTAATCTTCGGCAAAAAAGCGTGGCTGCCCACCGCACGTCTTGCACTCATCGCTTGCGTCAGCACCACGCTGGTCGCACCTGTTGCACTACTTGCAGATCTACACCAACCGCTGCGCTTTTGGCACTTTTATGCTTACGCCAACACCCACTCGTGGATGTCCATCGGCAGTGTGGTTCTGCCGCTCTATCTCGTCAGCGTACTGGGCCTTGCCTGGCTGGCTTGGCGCCCGGCGCTCCAGGCCCAGCGCAATGCGCCAGGGCTGAGCGGATGGGTGGCTAAATGGCTAAGCCTGGGCGATAGCGCTACCCCAAGGGCACTGGTGGCCATCGTGGGGGTAGCCGCACTACTGCTTTCCAGCGGCATTATGCTTTATACCGGCGCGGAGCTTGCCATTGTGAAAGCACGCCCGCTATGGAACACCGTATGGCTTCCGCCCATGCTGGTCGCGACAGGCTTCATCGCGGCAGCAGGGCTGGTGTTGGTACTCAACCAGGTAAGCGGGCTGTGTTCGCACGCCACCGTTCGGCAAACGCTGTATGTCCTACTCGCCTTCTGTGCCGTGGCGGGTTTAATCGCGGCTAGCTGGTACCTGGATGGTATTAACGCCAACATTGGCTCGGTCGCAGCAGCGCTGGAGTCTGTTCGTCACAGTCCCTCCTGGCGTAGCACCGCGCTGTGGGGCGGTATTACTGGCATAACGCTCTTTATAGCGGTGGCGTGGTTACTCTCACGCTCTACCCAACGCCAACCCGCACTGTTTGCCTGGGCTTGGCTACTTGGTTTGGTAGCCATTCATATGGGCTGGATGTTCCGTTGGGTGGTGCTGATGGACGTTCAGCACGTCGCCCGTAACAGCGCAGGCTTTCACCACTATGGCATCCCCGCTGGCTCTTCCGGACTGTTAGGTATTGTCGGTACGTTTGGGCTTTGGCTCGCCGCTATCTTACTGATTGAGCTATTTATCCCATGGCGGCAAGCCCTGCAAGGTGGCGTTAAACCGCCGCCCTCTTTCGACACTAATACACCCAGTGACTCGCTTAACGCCGAACAAGGAGCGCCTAACCATGGCTAAGTCTGCTCAAGACCCCTCACGCCGCCGGTTTCTCAAAGGCGCTGCTGCCGCAGGCGGTGCCGCCACCTTTGCAGTAGGCTACGCTGACCCGCTTGCCAAGATGGCCAAAGGACTCAGTGGCAGCGCGGGGGAAAAACCCAAGCACAACATTCACGGCAACTCGCTTACACCGGAGTACCGCGTTGACTTAGCCACTGGCGAGCTAACCCTCACTCCCGATCAACGCACCGCCTTTACCATTTGCTACGGCTGCACCACCCAGTGCGGCGTACGGGTACGCATTGATGACACCCGAGGCGAAGTGCTGCGGGTATCTGGCAATCCTTACCATCCGCTCTCTGCAGATGACCATTTACCGATGCGCACCCCAGTGGCCGATGCGCTTCGCAGCGTCAGCGCCTACGGCGAACAGGGGCAGGTTAACCGCTCTACCGCCTGCGCCCGCGGCAATGCCATGATGAGCCAGATCACTAACCCGTTTCGTATCGACCACTGCTTGAAGCGCGTTGGCGAGCGCGGTAACCGGGAGTGGCAAAAAATCTCGTTTGAACAGCTGATTGAAGAGATTTGTGAGGGGGGCGATCTGTTTGGTGAAGGCCATGTGGATGGGCTGCGCGCCATTCACGACCATGACACGCCTATCGACCCTGCCAATCCAGAGTACGGCCCCAAGGCGAATCAGCTGATGGTCATGGAAGCCACCGACTACGGGCGCTCAGATTTACTCAAGCGCTTCACGCTCAACGCCTTTGCTACCCGCAACTACGGCCACCACGGTGCTTATTGCGGCTTGGCGTTCCGCATGGGGTCGGGGGCCGTGATGAACAATATTGTCACCAATGCCCATGTAAAACCCGATATTCAGAACGCACAGTTCATCATGTATATCGGCTGCGCGCCTAGCCAAGCAGGCAACCCGTT
Organism: Vreelandella sp. L-15; assembly: GCF_056857635.1. Classification (NCBI taxonomy): domain Bacteria; kingdom Pseudomonadati; phylum Pseudomonadota; class Gammaproteobacteria; order Oceanospirillales; family Halomonadaceae; genus Vreelandella; species Vreelandella sp. L-15. The sequence continues at coordinate 7,129 of NZ_JBSXNN010000099.1, forward strand.
TAAGCGTCAGGGCCGCTTGCTTGCTCAGGCGCGCGCTGCAGGAACCCTTGAGTACGTGGTAGTCGACCCCGCGCTAAATGCCGCCACTTCCCACGCGGCGGATAATAACCGCTGGGTGCCCATTCGCCCCGGTACCGACAGCGCCTTTGCCATGGCGATGATTCAGTGGTTGCTGGATAACCAGGGTTACGCCAGCGATTTCCTCGCCCTACCGGGCCAGTCCGCCGCCGATGCCGCAGGCGAGACCACCCACTCCAACGCGACGCATTTGGTCATTGATACGTTCGAACATCCGCGCCGTGGCTACTTTTTGCGCGCCAGCGATTTAGGTCTTGCTGAGGCCGGTAGCGATGCGGATATGCCCGTCGTCGTGTCAGGCGGCGAATTCGCGCTCAGCGAAGATGTCATGGCCGCCGAGCTATTTGCCGAGCGCGCAGTGGAGCTTGCCGATGGCAGCACCGTCACCGTTAAAACCAGCCTAACGCTGCTGCGTGAATCGGCCCATGAATACGACATGGACACCTATGCTGAACATTGTGGTATTCCCAAAGCAACGATTATCGACTTAGCCAAAAAGTATGCCAGCCACGGCCGTAAGGCCGCCGTTAACTGCCACGGCGGTATGATGTCAGGCAACGGCTTCTACGCTGCTTTTGGCGTTCAAATGCTCAACCTGTTGGCAGCCAACTACAACATGAAAGGCGGCAGCTCGGTGGGCGGCGGCACCTATAAAGGCACCGGTGAAGGCCCACGCTACGACTTAGCCAATTTCCCCGGCAAGCGTGGCCCGCAGGGCGTTTTTCTCTCGCGCTCACGTTTCCCCTATGAAAAATCGTCGGAGTATCAACGCAAGGTAGCGGCTGGCGAAAACCCCTACCCTGCTAAGGCTCCTTGGCGCTCGCTCGCGCCGCCAACACTCACCGAACATTTACCTTCCGCGCTGGATGGCTACCCTTACCCCATTAAAGCGGTGATTGGCTGCATGGCTAACCCGATTTATGGCCAAGCGGGCTTAAAAGGCGTGATTGTTGATAAGTTGAAAGATCCCAAGCGCTTGGGGCTGTTTGTCGCGGTTGATGGCTTTATCAACGAGACCAACCGCTACGCCGATTACATCGTACCGGATTCAGTGATGTACGAAGTATGGGGCTTTGCAGGCTCCTGGAAAGGCACGCTAGGCAAGCTGACCACCACGTGCTGGCCGGTGGTTGAACCGCGCCAACAAAAAACCGCCGAAGGCGAGCCGGTGTCTATGGATAGCTTCTTTATCGCCGTAGCTAAACGGCTGGGGCTGCCGGGCTTCGGTGATAACGCCATCCCCGATACTGATGGCAATCTGCACCCCCTCAACCGCGCTGAAGATTACTACTTGCGGGCAGCGGCCAATATTGCCTTCCAAGAGACGCCGCTACCAGAAGCGAACGAAACAGACGTTGCCCATAGTGGCATTGCACCGCTGCTGCCTAAGCTTGAACGTACGCTGAAAGCCGACGAGCGCAGCCGTGTGGCCTATCTGTACGCACGGGGTGGACGTTTTGAAGATGCCAGCGAACACTTCGTAGGCCAACATTTAAAACGCCAGTGGAAAGAAACCCTGTGTGTCTATAACGAAGCGGTTGGCACCAGCATTGATACCACCAATGGGCTGCCAAACCGGGGCGTACCGTGTCACTCGCTGCCTCAAATGGCGAATAAGCAGCCCATGCGGGAGATCTTCTCAGAGCAAGAGTGGCCGTTACTGGCATTCTCGTTCAAATCCAATCTGATGAACTCCTACGCCATCGGTAACGAACGGCTGCGGATGATCAAGCCCTACAACCCCGTGCAAATGCACCGCCAAGATGCCGAACGCTTTGGCATTCAGCACGGCGACACCATTCGCATTGAAAGCCCTGGCGGCAGCGTGGTGGGGCTAGCCCTGGTAAGCGAAAGCGTTGTGCCCGGCGCACTGGGTATTGAACACGGCTACGGTCATAAAGATTTAGGCGCCACACCACACATCATTGACGGTGAACCCCAGCCTGACATGCCGTGGATGCGGGCAGGCATCAACATCAACGACTTGGGGTTTAAAGACCCTACGCGGGCGGTAGACGGCACTTGGCTTGAACCGATTAGCGGCGCCAGCGTGCGCCAAGGCCTACCGGTTAGAGTGAGCCGCGTATAAACCGGCTGGGGTAGTGGCGCTATAGCGTGATCACTACCCCACCCAAAGCGACAACGATCACGACTACCCATGCAGGCAGCTTCCATACGGTGAGCAGCAGAAAGCCCGTCAACGCCAGCACAAACTCGTACGGCCCAAGAATGGCACTGGTCCACACCGGCTGATAAAGCGCCGCGCCTAAAATCCCCACCACCGCCGCATTGGCACCGCGCATCAGCGCTTGAGCACTGTTCCACTGGCGGAACTGGTTCCAAAATGGCAGCACGCCGACCAGCAGCAAAAACCCCGGTACAAAAATCGCCAGCAGCGCCAGTAACGCGCCAATCACGCTGGGTATCCCTGGCAGCAGCGCCCCTAAATATGCAGCAAACGTAAACAGCGGCCCCGGCACCGCTTGTGCCGCGCCGTAACCGGCCAAGAACTCATCTGCCGTGATCCAACCCGATTGCACTACTTCCGCTTCCAGCAGTGGCAGCACCACATGGCCACCGCCAAACACCAGCGCGCCTGAACGGTAGAACGCATCGACCACGTTCAACCAACCGGCACTCGCCGCTAACAGCGGTAAGAGCACCAACAAAGCGGCGAATAAACCTAATGCTAGCGTGCCCGCTCGGCGTGTCACCGGGAAGTGTAGCGATTCGCTAGACGATGCTGCAGCGCTTTGGCGACAAAGCAGCAGCCCCGCCACGCCGCCCAGCACAATCGCCGCCACCTGCCCCAACGGCCCGCTAACCAGCACCACCGCGAACACCGCTGCCAGGGCAATTCCCGTGCGGGTTTTATCCGGGCAGAGGTTACGCGCCATGCCCCACACCGCGTGGGCCACAATAGCCACCGCGACCACTTTTAAGCCATGAATGATGCCGCTGGCCACCGGGCCATCCAGCACTGCCGCGCCCAATGCAAACAGCACCAGCACGATGGCAGAGGGCAGCGTAAACGCCAGCCACGCCATTGCCGCCCCCCAGGGGCCAGCGCGCATCAACCCTAAGGCAAAGCCCACCTGGCTACTGGCTGGCCCCGGTAAAAACTGGCACAGCGCGACCAAATCCGCGTAGGCCTGCTCGCTGAGCCACTGGCGGCGTTCCACAAACGCCGTACGAAAGTAGCCCAGGTGCGCCACGGGGCCACCGAACGAGGTCAGCCCCAGCGCCAAAAATGCCCAAAATACCTCACTGGCTCGCCCTCGAACCTGATTTTCTACCGCCATATTCTCACCGTTGACTCATGAAAAAGCGCAAAGCGTTCAGGGTACGCCTTGCGCTTGACGACTTAGTGACAGCCTAACCGTGCCGGTGACTCTTCACAGGTTATTCTTGGTCGGTCACCGCACCGGTACTGGCCGAGCTGACCAATTTGGCATACTTCGCCAACACGCCTTTACGATAGCGCGGCTCAGGCTGTTGCCAGGCCGCACGGCGGCGCATCATCTCTTCATCGCTGATATGCACATCAATGGTATCGGCTTCGGCATCAATGGTGATCGGGTCACCATCTTCCACCAGCGCCAGCGGGCCACCGTCGAAGGCTTCCGGGGACACATGCCCCACCACGAAACCGTGGCTGCCGCCGGAGAAGCGGCCGTCGGTAATCAGCGCCACATCGTTGCCCAAGCCACGGCCCATAATGGCTGAGGTAGGCGTGAGCATTTCTCGCATGCCAGGGCCGCCTTTCGGGCCTTCGTAGCGAATCACCACCACATCGCCCGCCACCACGGTGCCATCGTTGATACGCGCCTGGGCTTCCTCTTCCGAGCCAAACACTCGCGCCGAGCCGCTAAAGCGGGTGCCCTCTTTGCCGGTGATTTTCGCCACCGCCCCTTCCGGCGCTAGATTACCGAACAGAATACGCAGGTGGCTTTCGGCTTTGATCGGGTTACCCAACGGCGCGATGATCTGCTGATCCATCGGGTAGGGCTCAACGTTAGCGAGGTTTTCCGCCAGCGTTTTACCGGTCACGGTCAAGCAGTTGCCGTTGAGCAACCCAGCGTCCAGCAGAATTTTCATCAGCGGCTGGATACCGCCAATCGCCACCAGCTCGCTCATCATGTAGTGGCCGCTGGGGCGCAGATCGGCCAGTACCGGCACGCGCTTACCGATCTCGGTGAAGTCTGCCAGGGTCAGCTCGACGCCGACGGTGCGTGCCATGCCTATCAGGTGCAGCACGGCGTTAGTAGAACCACCCAGGGCAATCACCACGGTCACGGCGTTCTCGAACGCCTCGCGGGTCATGATATCGGAAGGCTTGATGTCTTGAGCCAGCAGCGCCAATACGGCTTCGCCTGCAGCTTTGCAGTCGTCGCGCTTCTCTTGGGAAATCGCGTTCTGCGCCGAGCTGCCCGGCAGGCTCATGCCCAGCGCCTCGATGGCCGAGGCCATGGTGTTGGCGGTGTACATCCCCCCGCAGGAGCCTGGGCCAGGAATCGCCGTCTCTTCGATGTTTTTCAGCTCGATCAGGTCGATGTCCCCACGGGAGTGGGCGCCCATCGCCTCGAACACCGAGACGATATCGGTATAGCCCTTGCCGGGCATGATGGTGCCACCGTAGACGAACACGCTGGGGCGATCGAGCCGCGCCAGCCCCATCACACAGCCCGGCATGTTCTTATCGCAGCCGCCAATCGCCACCAGGCCATCGAACCCTTCGCAGCCCGCCACGGTTTCGATGGAGTCGGCAATCACTTCCCGCGAGACCAGCGAGTACTTCATGCCTTCGGTGCCGTTGGCAATGCCATCAGAAATGGTAATGGTATTGAACACCACGCCTTTGCCTCCGGCGGCATCGGCCCCATCCCGAGCAAGCTCCGCCAGCTCACCAATATGGCTATTACACGGCGTCACCATACTCCAGGTAGACGCGATACCTACCTGAGGCTTTTGAAAATCGTCATCGTTGAAGCCCACGGCGCGCAGCATGGCGCGGCTAGCCGCTTTACCGGGGCCATCCACCACCGGGGCAGAGTGGCGGCGGGTATTATGGTTGGTTGGCTCGGTCATCACGGACTCCTCTCAATGGCATAGCAAAGGCCACAGCTTGGCGGCGGTAAGCCGATGACGCAAGAAGAGTTCCAATATTGCAGTGCTCTGACTGCTTAGTGGGCTGGCTGTTTTTGTTGTTCAACATGTACCGTCAGCTCAAAACCACAGGCGTGTGCATAGCGCTGTAATGTTTTCCAGCCGGGGTTACTGCTTCCCCGCTCCAAGCGGCTAATGTTACTTTTTTGTGTATCCAAGCGTTTAGCAAGCTCTTCTTGGGTCAACCCGGCACGCTGGCGCATAGAAATCAGTGTGGAAGCCAACGCAAACTCCGGTGCCAAACGCTCATACTCAGCCTCTACTTCAGGGTTTTGAAGCGCCTGCTCTTTTAATGCTTTTAAGTTCATCATGACTGCACCTCGCGCTGTCTTGTCCGCGCTAACGTTAACGCCTGACGCGGCGTTTTTTGGCTTTTTTTGACGAATGCGTGCAGGACGACGATGTGTTTCCCATGCACGTAACAGAACAAGGAACGGCCAATCCCCTCTTGTGCCTTTGCTCGAATTTCAAACAGGCCGTCACCCATGGACTCCGTATGAGGAGGCCCTAAGTGAGCACCATGCTGCTCTACCATCTCCAGCAACCGGAGCATTCTGGCCTGTATTTTAGGCGGCATGCCTAGAATTTCTTTTTCCACACCTGGGTAAAACTCAACCTGCCAGTCCATAGCCCGCCCCATCAAAGTTATCTTTTATGATAACCCAAGGCATATAAAAGTTCCTACTCCAGATACACGCGAGTACCCCCAACTTATGGCACCATAACCTCACTGCTACCCGTGACGCCGATTGCCGTGAAGGAACGCCGCCGTATGCCTGCCAATGCCCTGCTCTCCCCCACTTCGCTCACCCCCGGGTTCATGGTGGTACACGCCAATCGGCTGGAGGACTTGCGGGGGCTGGCGGTGGAGTGGATGCGGCGGCACCCGCTGGGGCCGCTAGAGAACGAAACCATTCTGGTCCAGAGCAACGGCATTGGGCAGTGGCTGAAGCTGGCCCTGGCGGAAGACCCCGGCAACGGCGGCGCGGGTATTGCTGCGGCGCTGGACGTGATGCTGCCCGCGCGGTTTTTATGGCAGGCCTACCGCCGGGTGCTCACCCACGTTTCCCACGATGCCGACGCCGTGCCGGAAACCTCGCCATTTGATAAGTCGCGCTTGGTATGGCGGCTGCTGCGCCTGCTGCCTACCCTAGCCGGCCAGCCGGTGTTCGAGCCGCTGGCACAGTTTTTGGAAACCGACCGCGACCAGCGCAAGCACTACCAGCTGGCCGAGCGGCTGGCGGATCTCTTCGACCAGTACCAGGTCTACCGCGCCGATTGGCTGGACGCCTGGGCCAACGGCCACGACGTGCTGATTACCGCCCGAGGCGAACACCGCCCGCTGGAAGAGCACCAGCGCTGGCAGCCTGCGCTGTGGCGCATCCTGCGGGACGATGTGGCCGCCACCCAAGGCGATGCCGGGCTGAACAGCAGCCGCGCCCAGGTTCACCAGCGCTTTTTGAAGGCCACCGAGCACCTGGAAGGCCAAGACTGCCCGCCGGGGCTGCCCCGGCGGCTGATTATCTTCGGCATTTCATCGCTGCCCCAGCAAACCCTGGAAGCCCTGGCGGCGCTCTCCCGCTGCTGCCAGATCGTGCTGTGCGTGCACAACCCCTGCCAGTTCTACTGGGCGGACATCATCGAGCACAAGGACCTGCTGCGCGCCCAGCGCTATCGCCAGCGGCGCAAAACCGGCATGCCCGAAGCGCTGGATGTACTGGGCACCGGCGATGCCGATGACGCCCTGCACCTGCACGCCCAGCCGCTGCTGGCCGCTTGGGGCAAGCAGGGCCGCGACTACCTGCGCCTGCTCGATGAACACGACGACGCGGGCAACTACCAAACCCTTTTCGAGCAGCAGGCGCTGCGCATCGATATGTTCGAGCCGTTCAGCGGCGAGGAGCGCCACTGCCTGCTCAGCCAGCTGCAAGACGATATCCGCGAGCTGCGCCCGGTGGCGGAAACGCAAGGCCACTGGCCGGCACTGCCTGCAGGCGATGACTCCATCGTGTTCCATATCGCCCACGGCCCCCAGCGGGAAGTGGAGATTCTCCACGACCAGCTGCTGGCCGCCTTCAGCGCCGACTCGGCCTTGCGTCCGCGCGATATCATCGTCATGGTGCCGGATATCGACCGCTACGCGCCGCACATCGAAGCGGTATTTGGCCAACTGCCCACGGACGACCCGCGGCATATTCCCTATACGCTCTCCGACCAGGCCAGCCGCCACCGCCTGCCGCTGATGATTGCGCTGGAAAAGCTGCTACGGCTTCCAGAGCTGCGCCTGACGGTCAGCGATGTGCTCGACCTGCTGGAAGTGCCCGCCCTGCGCCAGCGCTTTGGCCTGGAAGAGCGCGACCTGCCGGTGCTGGAGCGCTGGATGGAAGGCGCGGGCATCCGCTGGGGGCTCAACGCCAAGCAGCGCCAGCGGCTGGAACTGCCCGGCGGGCTGAGCCAGAACACCTGGGCCTTCGGCCTGCGCCGCCTGCTGCTGGGCTACACCGTCGGCGACGGCCACGCCTGGCAAGGCATCGAGCCCTTCGATGATATTGGCGGCTTGGAAGCGGGCCTGGCAGGGCCGCTGGCCACGCTGCTGGAAAAACTCGACGCCACCTGGGAGAGCTTCTGCCAACCCACCGATGCCGCCACCTGGGTCGCGCGGCTGCGGGCACTGCTGGAAACCTTCTTTCTTACCGACGACGCCCAAGAGAGCATCATGCTCACCAAGCTGGAAAGCGGCTTGCAGCAGATGCTGGAAAGCAGCCGGGAAGCCGAACTCAACGACCCGCTGCCGCTCTCCATGGTGCGCGAACACTGGCTGGCACAGATCGATGAGCACAGCCTTTCCCAACGCTTCTTGGCCGGAGCGGTCAACTTCGCCACGCTGATGCCCATGCGCGCCATTCCCTTCAAGCGGGTGTGCCTACTGGGCATGAACGACGGCGACTACCCCCGCTCCCAGCCGCCGCTAGATTTCGACCTGATGGGCAGCGACTACCGCCCCGGCGACCGCTCCCGCCGGGAAGACGACCGCTACCTGTTTCTCGAAGCGCTGCTCTCCGCCCGCGACCAGCTCTATGTGAGCTGGGTCGGCCGCAGCCAGATCGACAATACGCCGCTGCCGCCCTCGGTGCTGGTGGGCCAACTGCGCGACCACTTGGAAGCCGGCTGGCAAACGGAAAACGGCGCGCCGCTGCTGGAAACACTCACCACCGAGCATCCGCTGCAGCCTTTCAGCCGCGCTTACTTCAACAGCCCAGCAAGCCGGCTGTTCACCTACGCCCACGAATGGCGCGAGGTGTACGCCCCACGCACGCCACCCGCCGCTAGCCGCACGCTGCCAGCGCCGGAAAACGCCCCCACCAGCCTCTCGCTTGGGCAGCTAGGTAGCTTTCTGCGCGAGCCGGTGCGCAGCTTCTTTAATACTCGCTTGGGGGTCTATTTCGAGCAGGAAGCCATCGCCGAGCTGGACGCCGAGCCCTTCGCCCTGGATGGCCTGCAAAACTGGCAGCTTCAAGACCAGCTAATTGCCGCCCAGCGCCACGCGGTGGATAACGGCCAGCCGCGCATGCAAGCATTACACGAGGCGTTGGAACGCTTTCAAGGCCAAGGCGTGCTGGCCATGGGCGCGTTCGGCGAACGCATGCGCGCGGCACTCGCCGAACCCATGGAGGCGCTTTTCAACGCCTACGAAGAAGCGCTAGACGCGTGGCCGCATCCCCTGCCCGACACCATGATTCACTTCGAAGCCCACGGCCTCACACTGGAAGAGCCCCTGGGCGAACTGCGTCAGGATGAAGCAGGCCACCGCTGCCGCCTGCTGCTACTCAGTAGCAGCCTGATTAGCCAAGGCAGCGGGCGCGGCCAGTACCGCTGGAGCCACCTGCTGCGCCCCTGGGTCGCGCACCTAGCGGGCAACCTGGATGGCCCGATGACGACGCAACTACTCTCCAAAGCGGGTCATGTCACGTTAGCGCCGGTGGATGCCGAGACCGCCCGCCAGCACTTGGAAACCCAGCTAGCCGCGTGGCAAGCGGGCTTAGAAACCCCGCTACCGCTCGCACCGCAAGCCGCGTTTGCTTGGCTAAGTAAGCAAGGCACGCCGGATATGGCGCAAGAAAAAGGCCGAGAAAGCGACGCCTACGCCGCCGCCGAAAGCGCCTATGAAGGCGGCCGCTACCAAACCGGTGAAGTAGCCCAAAGCGCGTATTTAAGCCACCAGTGGCCCCGCTTCGAGCGGTTGTTCTTCGAGCAAGCCAATGGGCACACCTTTGCCACATTGGTGGAAGCGCTCTACGCCCCGCTCTTTTTCGCTGTTAAAGGCAAAAAAGAGTAAAGCCAAGCAGCTATGAGCTGCCCATACTGAGCACTTTCTTCGCCAACGCAATCATCTCCGGGTCGCCGGTGTTCTTAGTGGGCACATCGGACAGCTTCACCACTGGCAGCCAGCCCTGACCTTCAGGGCGGGCCTCGACCATTTTGATCACCATGTTCATGGGCGCTACGCCAATATCGTTGGTGAAGTTGGTGCCAATGCCAAAGGCCATGCCAATCCGTCCTTGGCAGAAGGCGCGGATGCGCTCCACTTTTTCAGGCGTGAGGGCATCGGAGAAGATGATGGTTTTGCTCAGCGGGTTAATGCCCAGGCGCTGGTAGTGGGCAATGGTGGCATCGGCAAATTCAATCGGGTCGCCGCTATCGTGGCGCACGCCATCGAACAGCTTGGCGAACTTCTTATCGAAGCTCTCGAAAAAGGCGCGGGTAGTAAAGGTATCGGTCAGCGCGATACCCAAATCCCCCCGGTACACGTCCACCCAGTGCTCCAGCGCCAAACTGTTGGCCATTTTGAAACCAAAGCGAGCGCCGTGGAACATAAACCACTCATGGGCGTGGGTGCCGATGGGCTTCACCCCGTGGCGCATGGCCAGCAGCACGTTGCTGGTGCCGCTAAACGCCTCGCCGCCGTAGTGGCGCAGCGCTTTGACGACTCGGTCGTGCACCGCAAACGAGAAACGCCGACGGGTGCCGAACTCGGCAATCTTCAGCCCGTGCTGGCGGTACAGTTCGATTTTCTCTCGCGTGCGCTGCTCGATGAGCGCTTCGTCATCTTCCGACACGCTCACGCCGCGCAGTTGGTACCAAAGCTCGCTAATCAGCGCCATCAGCGGCACTTCCCACAAAATGGTGCGGTACCAGGGGCCTTCCATCACCACCGAGAGCTCGCTGCCCTGCTGCTCGATCGTCACTTCGCTGGGGTCGTAACGAAAGCCCGCCAGAAAATCGAGATAGGTGGGGTCTAGGTAAGGGCAGGTGGTTTGCAGGTAGCGCTTCTCTTCATCCGACAAGCGCAGCGTCACCATGCGATCCACTTCACCGCGCAGCGCCTCACCAAAACCCTCAGGAAACGCATGCTCGCCACGATTGATAAACGCGTAGCGGGCATGGGCATAGGGGAAGCGTTTAATCACGGCATTCTGCATCGTGATCTTGTAAAAATCGTTATCCAGAAGCGAGGTCAGCATGAGATCCCTTCACCAGCATCAACAGATCGCCAAGAGCGGCTAGCCCGCTAGATTACCAGTTGGCGACGATACCTCACAGCCTAACCCCTGTTTGCTATGGCTAGCAGGTGGGAGAGCGGCTATCTGCTATCGTGAGTAGAGTGCTACCATTTAAACACCGGTTTATCACTAGGAGCGGACTCCATGCGTCTTTCGCAATCACAGCGCGAGCTTATTCTGTCAGGCGTCCGTGAGTTTGTGGGGCCTTCGGTGGCAGTGCATGTTTTCGGCTCGCGGCTAGATGATAGTAAGCGAGGCGGCGATGTCGATCTGCTGCTTATATCCCCCAACGCCATCCCGCTACTCGCCTGTGCTGAGCTCAAAATGGCGCTAGAACAACGCCTCCAGCTACCGTTCGATATCGTGACCTACGTCACAACAGCTGAACCTACTCCGTTTCAAGCCATTGCACTCGCCCAGTCACGGCCAATGACGCTTGAGGTAGCCGCATGAGCCAGGATGTACTTAGCGAACAGCAGCGCTATCTGGCGCAGCTGCTTGAAGCCATTCAGCGCTGCGCTTGGTTTCTTCATCAATCACGCAAAAAAGTCACATGGCCTTTGGACGGTGATTGGTTAGCCGACCATAAAAAAGATGTCGACCTTTTTGAAACACTGGCCGCTATCAATGAGCGGTTTGCCAAGCTACAGGACTCCATTGCTTCTGCTATGCGGCACAGCGCTCTGTTGGCAGGGGAGTCTACTGACAGCTTTCTCAAAGTCCTTTCGCTGTTCGAAAAGCAGGGCGTCGTGGACGCTACCAGTGACTGGCAGCGCTGCCGCGCTATTCGCAATATTGCCGCTCATGATTACTCGACGCACTATGCACAAATAGCAGAGCACTTTAACTTGCTGAACGAACTTGCCGACGTTCTCCTTGTTACCTCAAAAAGACTAGTGACATGGAGTGCTGAACAATTGGGCATTTTTCCCGCCACCCAAGACTTCTCTAACGAATTCGACACAGTCTTTCAAACCAGCCTCTAACGCTGCTTTGCTCTTTTGCCCAGCTCTTGGCAACGCGATATAGTGCCGGTGCCTTTGGCTACCCGCCAAAGGCGCTTTGCTTTCCGCCTGCCGTGATGTTCGGAGAATGAGAATGAGCCAGCCCGCCCCGCTGAACCCGCTGACGCTACCGCTTCACGGCAGCCGTTTGATTGAAGCCAGCGCGGGCACGGGGAAAACCTTCACCATTGCGCTGCTGTATGTGCGCTTGGTGCTGGGCGGGCAGCACAGTGAAGACGACACCGCTTTCGTACGCCCGCTCACCCCGCCGGAAATTTTGGTAGTCACGTTTACCAACGCCGCCACCCAAGAACTGCGCGAACGTATCCGCCACCGGCTGGTGGAAGCGGCGGCGGTGTTTCGTCATCAGGGTGAAGACTCACTGCTTCTAGCACTGCGCAGCCAATACCCAGAGGCCACGTGGCCCGCCTGCGCCCGCCGCTTAGAGCTGGCTGCCGAGTGGATGGACGAAGCCGCCGTTTCCACTATTCATAGCTGGTGCTACCGCATGTTGCGCGAGCACGCCTTCGATAGCGGCAGCCTGTTCTCGCTCAATTTGGAAAACGACCAGCAAGAGTTGGAGCAGGAGGTAGTGCGCGACTACTGGCGCACCTTCTACTACCCGCTGGACGCCGAAGCGCTGGGCAGCATTACCGGCTACTGGAAATCGCCGGATCAGCTCCACGGGCAGGTGCGCAAACTGCTGGCCGAAAGCGAGGCCCTAGGCAGCCCCCGCCCCGCCCCCGAGCAAACCCTAAGCGCCGCCCAAGCCGAGCGCAGCGCACGCCTAGCCGAGCTAAAAGCCCCCTGGCCTGCGTGGCTAGATGACCTAGTGCCCGCACTGGAAGACGCCGCAAAACGCAAAGCCTTCAAAGGCCAGAGCTTCAACGCCAAAAGCCGTGCCAACTGGCTAGGCGCGCTGCGGGAGTGGTGCGACAGCGACGCCACCCGCCCCGCACTCACCGATGCCGCCTGGAAACGCCTTACCCCAGACGGCATGGCCGAGATATGGAAAGAGGGCGCGCCCCCTTGCCCGGCTGCCTGGGAAGCGCTGGCCGAGCTGCCCGCCGCGCTAAACGCCCTGCCCGAGCCGCGTAATGACCTGCTGATTCACGCCGTGCAGTGGTGCAAAGTGCGCCTGGAGCGGGAGCAGGAGCGCCGCGCCGAAATGGGCCCCAACGACCTGCTCACCCACCTGGACCGCGCCCTGCAAGGCCCCAACAAGGAGGCGCTGGCCGCGCAGATACTGCGCCAGTTCCCCGTGGCGCTGATCGACGAGTTCCAGGACACCGACCCCATCCAGTACCGCATTTTCAACGCGGTGTATGAGGTCGCCAAGCCCCGCAGAGACGCCGCCATGCTGCTGATCGGTGACCCCAAGCAGGCCATTTACGCCTTTCGCGGCGCGGATATTTTCACCTACTTAAAAGCCCGCGAAGACACCGCAGGCCGCCACGTGACGCTAGGCACCAACTTCCGTTCCAGCCGCGCCATGGTAGCGGCGGTGAACCACTGCTTCCGCTACGCCGACCAGCACCCGGCCGGGGCGTTCCTGTTCCGCGAAGAAGGCGGCGACAACCCGCTGCCGTTTCTGCCGGTAGACGCCAAAGGCCGCCACGAACAGCTGGTTCATCAGGGCCAGCCGCTGCCCGCCATGACGCTCTGGCCGCTCGCCGCCGACGAGCCGCTTTCCAAAACCGCCTACCAGACCGAAATGGCCGAACGCTGCGCCTCCTACATGGCGGAACTGCTCAACGCTGGCCAACACGGCAAGAGCGGCTTTCAAACCGAGGATACGCTCATCCCGCTCAAGCCTTCCGATATGGCGGTACTGGTGAACGGCCTGCAAGAAGCCCGCGCCATTCGTCAGGCGCTGGCCAGCCGAGGGGTGAAGAGCGTGTACCTGTCGGATCACGATAAGGTGTTCAGCTCGCCCATGGCCGCCCAGGTAGAGCGCTGGCTGCGCGCCTGCGCCGAGCCGCTGGCTAGCTCCCGCCAGGCCGAAGCGCACCTGCGCGCCGCGCTGGCCACCCCAGCGCTGGGGCTAAGCCTCGCGGAGCTGGACCACCTGCAGCAAAACGAGCTGGCCTGGGAAGAGCGGGTGGAACAGTTCAGCCACTACCACCGCCTGTGGCAGCGCCAGGGCGTGCTGCCATTGGTGCGCCGCATGATGGTGGATTTCGAGATTCCCGCCCGCCTGCTGGCGGAGTTTGAAGAGGGTGAGCGCTTGCTCACCGACCTGCTGCACCTGGGCGAACTGCTGCAGCAGGCCAGCGCCGAGTTGGACGGCGAGCACGCGCTGATTCGCTTTCTGTTTGACGCCATTGCCGACCCGGAAAGCCACGGCGACAGCCACAAACTGCGCCTGGAGAGCGACGCGGATTTGGTCAAAGTGGTCACCATCCACAAATCCAAAGGGCTGGAGTACCCGCTGGTGTTCCTGCCCTTCATCGCCAACCACCGCCCGGTCAAAGCCGAGGACGTACCGCTACGCTGGCACGATGGCGAAGGCAACCTACAGCTCAGCTTAGAAGCCGATGACGCGATACTCGCCACCGCCGACCGCGAACGGCTGGGGGAAGACCTGCGCAAACTCTACGTGGCGCTCACCCGCGCCCGCCACGCCACCTGGCTGGGGCTGGCCCCGCTGAAAGGCCTGGAAAACAGCGCGCTGGGCTATCTGTTGACCGGTGGCAGCCCCCTTTCCCCCGATGCACTCCCCAAGGCGCTCGATACCCTGGTGGAAGGCAGCGACATCCACCTCGGCACGCCGCCCGAGCCCACCGCTGATCGCGTGACGCCCGTGGCGGAAAGCAGCGCCCTGGGCCACGCCCGCACGCCCACGCGCCCGGCCAAAGAGCACTGGTGGATTGCCAGCTACTCCGCGCTGCGGCTTTCCGGCACGCTCACCGCCCCGGTGCTGCCACCGCTGGAGCCCACCACCGCCCAGGAAGCCACCGCCTTCGAAGTGCTGGATGAACCTCAAGAACTATCTCAAGAACTATCTCAAGAACGATCCCAACCGGAAGCGTATCACCTGCACAAATTCCCCCGTGGCCCCGGCCCCGGCACCTTCCTGCACGGGCTGCTGGAGTGGGCGGGCAAGCAAGGTTTCGATGCTGCCGCAAAGGATAGAGAAGCGCTCAACGACATGCTGTGGCGGCGGGTGCAGCTACGCGGCTGGCAGGCGTGGCAAGAGCCGCTGGCGGGCTGGCTAAGCGCCCTGCTCACCACGCCGCTACCGCTGGCCGCGCCCACCCCGCAAAGCGTGGCGCTGAATGAGCTGGAAAGCTACCAAGTAGAGCTAGAGTTCTGGTTTGCCGCCAAGCGGGTGAACACCCAAGCCATCGATGCGCTGGTGAGCAAGCACTTACTGCCAGGGGTAGAGCGCCCCGCGCTGGATGCCGATACCCTGAACGGCATGCTGAAAGGCTTCATTGACTTGGCCTTCGAGCACCAGGGGCGCTTTTACGTGCTGGACTGGAAATCGAACTACCTAGGCCCCAACGACAGCGCCTACGAACCCGAGGCCCTGCGCCACGCGCTGCTGGCCAAACGCTACGACCTACAGGCCGCGCTCTACTTACTCGCCATGCACCGGCTGTTAAAAGCACGACTGCCGGATTACGACCCGCACCAGCATTTGGGCGGCTCGATGACGGTATTTCTACGCGGCAGCCGCAGCCCTGGGCGCGGCGTGGTGGGCGAACCCGCCCCGGTTGAACTCATCGAAGCCCTGGATAGCCTGTTTGCAGGCGAGCCACACGCCATCCAACAGGAGGCCACGGCATGAGCCGCCAACACGATAGCCACACCTTCGATATGTTCGGCGAAGCCGCCAGCGCCCACCCGGCACTCAGCAGCACTCCGGAACTGCTGGCCCTGTGTGAACGCTGGGTAGCGCGAGGCTGGCTGCGGGATTTAGACCGCGCCCTGGTGCGCTTTCTCGCCAGTGAAGCCCCGGACGCCCCCACGCTGCTGCTACTGGCGGCAGCGCTGGCCAGCCACCAGCTAGGCCGCGGCCACGTATGCCTGGATATTAACGCCACGCTCAACGCGCCGGATTTCGCCCTTTCGCTACCACCCGAAGGGGACGACCTCACTGACCCACCGCCGCTGCCCAGCGACGTGCTGGCCACGCTCACGCTCAGCGAATGGCAAGCCGCCCTACACCACCCGCTGCTCACCAGCGAAGGCCCTGGCAACACGCCGCTGGTAGTAGTAACCACTCACTCAGCCAACGGCACCCCCAACACGCGGCTCTACCTGCGCCGCTACTGGCAGTACGAGCAAAGCCTGCACCAACACATCGCCGCACGCCTGGAAACGACCAGCACTGGTTTAGAAAACATAGACACAGCAAGTACAGGCACAGAAAGCAAAGGTGGGAGGCCAATTCATTGGGCGACGGGTGACGCCAGTCACCCTGGGTTACTCCCCCAAGCCCTGAACATCCTTTTCAAGCAAAGCAACGGCCTAGACTGGCAAAAAACCGCCTGCGCCCTGGCTGCCCGCAGCCGCTTCGGCATCATTACCGGCGGCCCCGGCACCGGCAAAACCACCACCGTGGTACGCCTGCTCGCCCTGCTGCAAACCCTGCAACTGGCCCAGCACCCCAGCCAGCCGTTGCGCATTCGCCTAGCCGCCCCCACCGGCAAAGCCGCCGCCCGCTTGAACGAATCCATCGCCGGGCAAGTCGCCAAACTCCCCTTCACCGACCTCACCATGTTGCTGAAAGGAGCCGAGCAGACAGAAGCTTCGAGTGAGGAAACTGTGTTGGAGAAGACTTTGTGGGAGGGAGCTTCAGCTCGCGATGATTCACCCACAGAACAACTATCAGCCACCATCCCCACAGAAGTGACCACTCTGCATAGACTACTCGGCGCACGCCCCGACACCCGCCACTTCCGCCACAGCGCCGCCAACCCGCTGGCCCTGGACGTACTGGTGATCGACGAAGCCTCGATGGTGGATATCGAGATGATGGCGGCCACCCTCAGTGCTCTGCCCGCCCACGCCCAGTGCATTTTACTGGGGGATAAAGACCAGCTCGCCTCGGTAGAGGCTGGCTCGGTACTCGGCGACTTGTGCCGCCGCGCGGAAGCCACCCACTACACCCCAGCCACCGCCGAATGGCTGGCCCAGGCCACCGGCCAGCCGCTGCCAGCCGAGTTCATCGACCCCGCAGGCCAACCGCTCGACCAAGCCATTACCATGCTGCGGGTCAGCCACCGCTTCAATGAACACAGCGGCATCGGCCAGCTCGCCAAGGCCATCAACCAGCCGAGCCATGCGCAAAGCGAACGGGAAAAGCAGCAGGCCGTCACCGCCGTGCTGCGCCACGGCTACCCGGATATTCACCATTTGGTCATGAGTGACGACGCCGCGCTGGACAAGCTGGTGATTCACGGCAGCCCCAGCGGCTTTGCGGGGAACGGCGAAGGCCGCACCGACCACCAGGGCCAACCCATCGCCCCGCCCACGGGCTACCGCCACTACCTCAAGGTGCTGCAAGCACAGCGCCCACGGGGGGAGTCCTTCGAGGAGAGCCCCGCCGTCTACAACACCTGGGCCAGCGAGGTGCTCAGCGCCTACAGCCACTTCCAACTGCTGTGCGCGCTGCGCAAAGGCCCTTGGGGGGTCGAAGGCTTGAACCAGCGCATCGCCAGCACGCTGCGCGGCGAAAAGCTGCTGTTCGGCAGCGACTACACGCTGGAGAAAGGCTGGTTTGAGGGCCGCCCGGTACTGGTCACCCAAAACGACTACGGCCTGAAACTGATGAACGGCGATATCGGCATCACCCTGGCCGTGCCTGACCCGCGCAATCCGCAGCAGAAGCTATTAAGAGTGGCCTTCCCTTCATCAAGTGCCGCCAGCGACCCCGCAAAGCCCATCCGCTGGGTGCTGCCCTCCCGCCTGCACGCGGTGGAAACCGTGTTTGCGATGACGGTTCACAAATCCCAAGGCTCGGAGTTCTTGCACACCGCCCTACTGCTCCCGCCGACGCTGAACCCCATTCTGACCCGCGAGCTGGTGTACACCGGCATCACCCGCGCCCGCGAATGGCTCACGGTGGTGGAAGCCAAGCGCGGGGTGTTGAATGAGGCGGTGATGAGGGAGGTGATTAGGGTTAGTGGGGTTGGGGGTTAACGATGCGATTTGAGGTAAATTTTGAGCATAGCGTTATTTTCGATGAAAGCATCGTTACATTGTTTTTGATTGCCTAGCACTCAGAGCTTCTCACAAACTCTTGAGCAAAACAGGTGTAAAGCATTCAACTTCATGAGCAGGAATATACAATGATTTTAGAAAGCAAAGTTAACGCAACAGAAAAAGATATAAAATCAACTAAAGCATTCGAAAATTCATTACAATCATTAGGGGCAAACAGGTATGCCTACTTCTATCGCGAAAACCACAACCCAAAACCTATCATCACTTCCAACCTGCCTCACGAGTGGCTTTCTGAATATGAAAATAAATTATTGCATCGCATCGACCCTGTTCTGGAAATCTCGAAAAACACTGCAATTCCTTTTTCCTGGTCAACCGAAGACTTAAACAAACAAAACCAAAATCTGCTAAAAAATGCATTAAAGCACAACATCACCGAAGGTTATACTTTTATTACCATTTCTCATGACCAGACAATCGGCACTCTCACTTTATGCATAGACCAGGAAGAAAAAGGCCTTCTCTCCAAACTCAAAAAAAATGAAGCGGCTATTCAGTTGTGCTTACTAAAATATCATGAAAAACGTAAACACATCCCCAGAAACCATCTAATAGACAAAGATGAAAATATAGCAGAAAAACTATCAAGTCGAGAAATGGAGGTATTGCGCTGGATTGCGACTGGAAAAACATACTCAGAGACTGCAATGATCCTAGGCATCACCGAACGTACCATAAAGTTTCACGCCACTAATATAAAACAGAAACTTAACGTTTACAGTGCCCGCCAGATGACTTATATAGCAACAAAAAATGGGTTGATTGATGATTAAAGGAATATAATTTTTAAAAACCTGAAAACACCTCTCCGACTGTACCTAGGTGCAGTTGCCCATCATTTTAGAAGCATTAAAATATAACAAAAGGTCTATCCGGGGCCTTATATATTATAGTCTAGCCTTCATAGATCACCATAGACGCTTCTAAAATTGGAGATAAACGTGAAACATCAACGCATGGCAACAGTATACCTGATTGCATTAGGTGCATTTGCATTGGGGATGGCATCTTATGTTATTGCGGGTCTTGTGCCAATGGTTGTTAGTGACTTCGGTGTATCGGTGGCCAAAGCTGGCCAGTTGGTTACGGCCTTCACCCTAGCTTATGGAATCGGATCACCGGTATTTGTTGCTCTACTACCGGCCCATAAACAGCGCTTAGGCCTACTGGTCGCGCTCGCCATCTTCACAATCGCCAACCTGGTTAGTGCACTGGTAACGACCTATACAGCGCTGGTAATAACACGAATCTTTGCTGGCGTAGGCGCTGGTGTATATCTAGCCATGGGGATTGCTGCATCGGCCGCCGTTGTTCCTAAAGATAAACGCGGCCAAGCACTGGCGCTCATCATGGGTGGAATGGCCAGCGGCACGGTATTAGGTGTTCCTGCCGGACTGATGATCGCTGAGCAATTAGGTTGGGCCTCAACTATGTGGCTTATTGCCATTCTCGGATTGATCTCAATGATAGGTCTGGCAGTAAAACTCCCAGCACTTCCCGCCTCAGAAACCTCTACGCTTCGGGAAAAATTAACCATTATTAAAGATATGAGAGTCACTTTGATTTTGACAGTTTCCCTGTTGGCTGCAATATCTAGCCTTGGGCTTTACACCTACATCGCGCCCATCATGGCTAATGAAGGCTTCGGGGGTGTTTCGAATATTACTCCCTGGCTATGGGTATGGGGAATCGGTGGAGTAGCGGGCAGTTTCCTCATTGGCCCAATAGCGGATCGGGTTAGTGGACCAAAACTCGTGGCTGCCATTATGCTTATGCTAACCGTTTCTCTGGCGGCCCTACCCTTTACTGCGGGTATCAATGCCTGGCTGGCAATGGTGCCTATTGCTATATGGGGTGCAGTAGGTTGGGCTCTGCAAGTCCCTCAAAATAATCAGCTAATCTCCGCTCGTGAAAGAATCGGTGGTGGTAATGTCGCCGTAGCGCTAAATGAATCAGCACTTTACCTAGGTAGCGCCATTGGTGCCGCTGCGGGAGGACTAATCTTCGCTTTTCAGCTGGGAGGATGGGCTCTGCCGTTTGCTGCCGCATCCGTTGCGGGGCTTGGGCTACTGCTACAGTTGATAGCGCTGAAATCAGCTAGTATTCTCAATAACCCCGATGCTGCACACTGTGGCCCTTCATCCCGATAGCATCAATATTAATAGGCCTCACTGCCAAAAAGCACGGGGCCTTGCTACGCTCGCTGTCACCCAAAACGACTACGGCCTGAAACTGATGAACGGCGATATCGGCACCACCTTGGCCGTGCCCGACCCGCGCAACCCGCAGCAGAAGTTATTGAGAGTGGCCTTTCCTTCATCAAGTGCCGCCAGCGACCCCGCAAAGCCCATCCGCTGGGTGCTGCCTTCCCGCCTGCACGCGGTGGAAACCGTGTTTGCGATGACGGTGCACAAATCCCAAGGCCCGGAGTTCTTGCACACCGCCCTACTGCTACCGCCGACCCTAAACCCCATCCTGACCCGCGAGCTGGTGTACACCGACATCACCCGCGCCCGCGAATGGCTCACGGTGGTGGAAGCCAAACGCGGGGTGTTGCATGAGGCGGTGGTGAGGGAGGTTGTTAGGGTTAGTGGGGTTGGGGGTTAACATGAGAAAGCTATTGTCTATGCTTAGCTTTGTTAAATGTTTCTCGGTTAGTCTTCGATAAAGAAGTCAGTATCGACTTTCTTTATTTCATAGACCGCCGCAGAACTAACGCCCACGCCATGATCAATCATCAGTTGTACGAGATCCGTACCGTCTAGCAGAACAACCTTGGGATCAATTTGCCCGACATAATCCAGCGCCTCTTTTGAGAATCGGCTAGTTGTAATGAAAACCCCTTTCTTAGCCCGCTGGCCATGAAGGGCTCCAACAAATTTCTGAATTTCTGGGCGGCCAACTGGTGCTTCCCAACGTTTTGCTTGGAGATATATCGTTTCCAAACCGAGACGATCTTCTTTGATAACACCATCAATACCTTCATCTGCAGTCTTGCGGGTAGCTCTGCCTGCTTCTTTCACAGAACCTCCATATCCCATTGAAACGATCAGGTGAACAACCAGTTTCTCAAAAAATTCGGGCGTATTATTCTTTACGAGATAAAGTAGCTCGTTTGCCACTTCGTCACGTAACTGCTGATAGGCTTGCTCCAATGTTTCTTCAGGAGTCGTCGTTACTGTTGCGTCATCACCAGTGTGAGTTACCTTCTCGGTTCGGTTTTTACTGCTTGCCTGCCGAAACTCTTGAAACTCATCAAACCGCTGCAAGTACTTTATGTCTATTCGCTCCGGTTTTTCCAAAAGAGCTTTTCGGCCACGATCAGAAATATAGAACCTTCCCCGCTTAGGTGATTCTAACACCCCGGCCTGGGTTAAATAGACCTTGGCCCAGGCTACACGGTTTGCAAATGTAGTTTGCCGTCCGCTTGGCAGCCTTTCCTCAAGATCTTCTTGAGAAAGACCCATTATTTCTGCCAACTTCTCACGAGCTTCCTGCATAGTATACTCTTTACCATCAGCAGAGAATTCGAGCAACGGCAACATCAATGATTGAAAATCAGGTACAGCCAAGGGCTACTCCTACAATATTTATCTACAAATAACATTAGACATGAACGCGACCGCTTAATACACCGTTGTAAATGCGGCACAGCACCAAGCTAGGCTGAGTGCCGTGGGCGCTAACCATTAGCTCCCCGGCTGCGTTCCAGCCGCCGCTATTGCCACAGGTTTGCCAGCCGCCCGTGGTGGAAACGTGGTTGGCGAGCACTACCGGCTGTTGGTGGCGCTTTGCGATGGTGGCGAGCAGCTCGGCATCTGTTGCATAGCCGCCTGGGGAGATCAGCGCGCTGGCGAGATATACGTCCGCTTGTTGGGCGGCGGCGGTAGCGGCGTGGCTTGTGTGGGTGAAGTCGGCGCATACGGCCAGGGCGATGCGGGTGCTGTTAACGTTGATTAGGCCGCTTTCGTGGCCGGGGGCACAGTAAACCTCCTCCCCTTCGTGAAGGTGCTGTTTTAGGTAGAAGGTATGTTCGCCGTTGGGGAAGCAGATCACCGCTGCGATGTAGGGTTTGCCGTTGGGGTTGTGCAGCGGGCAGCCTGCTATTACTACCGTGTTATTGGCTACGGCAGCGGCGGTGAGGGCGGCAAAGGTGGCATCGTCGCGGGGCATGGCCAGTTGGCTGAGTAGCGCCAGCTCGTAGCCGGTGAGCGAGAGTTCGGGAAAGGCCACCACGTTGGCCCCCAGCGCGGCGGCGCGTTCTATGTAAGCTAGGTGCGTTTGTAGGTTGTCGTCTACCGCCGCTTTGCTGACAGGCAGTTGGGCGAGTGCAATGGTGATGGGGGCTGGTGTGGTAGCTGTCATTTTTTCCACTTAGCTGGCTGGGTGCAGGCACAGTCGCGGGCTAAAGTCACCTCCCACTGCTGGCTCACTCTCGGGGCCGATTCAGTTGCGGGCTAATAGTGATAGCGGCAAGAAATGACAGTGATCGCGTGGTGTTCGACTGCATAAACAAGCCGATTAGTATCGTCTATACGTCGAGACCAAAAGCCCGCTAGGTTTTCTTTTAAGGGCTCTGGCTTGCCGATTCCTTCAAAGGGAGAGCGCTTTACATCGTTTATCAGCTTATTAATGCGCTTAAGGGTTTTCTTATCCTGCGCTTGCCAATAGACGTAGTCGTTCCAAGATTCATCTGTCCAACACAACAGTCGCTGACTACTCATCCATTAACTCTCGTGCGCTTGTTTGGCCAGCACGATATTGCGCTATTGAGCGGTTAAGGTGTTCAGCATTTTTAGGCGAACGAAGCAGGTGCACTGTTTCCATTAGGCTATTGTAATAATCCAGCGACATCACAACGGCATCTTCAGCATCCCTGCGCGTGATCACGGTGGTATCCGCATCATTAACGACGCCATCCAGCACGGCTTTTAAGCCATTCCTCGCTTCTGTAAAAGACACAATTTTCATACACGCCTCACATGTACTATTTAGGGTACAAGTCTAGCCGTTGCTCGCAAACCTGTACAGCTAATAAGACAGGACGACTGCTTCAGGCCTTTTTCACAAACTGTGCAGTCACCATCATGTCGCCTGCGCCGTCTACTTTGCAGTCTAGCTGGTGGTCTTTGCCCTCTTTTAGCCGTTTGATGACGGCTTTGGTGCCGATCTTGAGCACTTGGGAGCTGCCTTTGACCTTGAGGTCTTTGATCAGCGTGACCTTGTCGCCTTCGGCGAGCGGCGTGCCGTTGGCATCTTCCACGTTCACGGCCTCTTCGGCGGCGGCTTCTTCAGGGTTCCATTCGTGGGCGCATTCGGGGCAGATGAACAGGCTCTGGTCTTGGTAAACAAATTCCGACTGGCAGCGGGGGCATGGCGGACAAGGCATAAGCAGTGGCTTCTTTCTATAGTCAATGAGCGGGTGATGATACTCAGCCAGGGCGGCCTTGGCGACTGCTCTACGCGTTTCATTAACGGCCGTGCACTGCAATCGCCGTTGGACGTAACCGGGCCTCGGCTCCTAGACTGAAGCTTCGTTTCTCTTGAGATACCCGACCTATGCGCGTTTTTCTAATCCGGTCGGTGCCGGTTCACTCTGGTTCGATAATTTGGTCACGGCGGATGGTGTGCCGGTGGCTTACGACCCCCAGGCACGGGCGTTTATTCCCATGCCGCCCTTCTGTGCCAATCATGAAGTGATTGGCTGTAACTGGATTGCCCCCAAGCAGGGCGAGTTCTGCCGCGCCTGCGCGATGACCGCCCTAGCCCCGGACCCTGCCATTTCCGATGCGATACCCAACTGGGCGCAAACCGAGGCAGCCAAGCGCTGGGTAATTGATAACCTAGGCCGCTGGCACTGGTTTCGCCCGGAAAACCCCGGCGCGCCGCCGGTATTTCATATGCTGGCGGAAGGCGATACCCCAGTGCCAATGGGGCACGTGGGTGGCGTGGTGACCATTAGCGTGGCGGAGGCCGATGCCGTGCTGCGCACCACCCGCAAAGAGGCGTTGGATGAGCCTTACCGCACCATGATTGGCCATATGCGCCATGAAATTGCTCATATGCTGTGGTGGCGCCTTAGCTTGCGGAAGGATTTTCTGGATGCCTTCCGCGAGATGTTTGGCGATGAGCGGGAAGATTACCCGGCGGCCTTGCAGCGCCACTACCAAAACGGCCCGCCTGCGGATTGGCACACGCGGTTTCTCTCCACCTATGCGTCTTCCCACCCCCACGAGGATTGGGCGGAAACCACCTCGCACCTGCTGCACTTAACCGATATCACCGATAGCTTTGTGTCGTCGGGCATGACCTCGCCCGTGCTACCGAATGACCATAATTGGGATGCCTACGCTGAACCGGATTCAGAGCGGCTGATTCATATTGCGGCATCCTTAGTGGCAGGCGTGAACCATGTAAACCGTTCGATGGGGCTGTCGGATCTCTACCCGTTTGTGCTTTCCGAAGTGGCGCTGCGCAAGCTGGAGTTTGTTCACAACTGGCTGCGGCGCGGTGCGCAAGGGCTTTAGCCACGTGCGCTTTGCTTGATGCGATTTAGTGAAGGTCCAGTGCCTCGATCACCGCTGCCACCCGTTGACGAGCTTCCCCTTGCAGGGTGTTCAGGGGTTGAGGCAAGCAAGGTGCGCTAGCGCGACCGGTGAGTTCGGCAATGGTCGCTGCCACCCGCAGGCTGCCGCCATAGTCGTGATACAGCGCCCATAGCGGTGCTAAGGCGTCTGAGCGGGTTTGGGCCTGTTCAGCGTCGCCCGCTTGGGCGGCGCGTGTTAGCGCCAGCGCTAATTCTGGGTAGAGCCCGCCCATCACCGAATACCACGCCTCGCAGCCTGCCAACAGGCCCGTCGCGGCGGCGGGGTCGCCGCTGATGCCGATGGTCACATCATTAGGAATCAGCGCCCGCAGCCGCGCCACGCGAGCTTTGGCGTCTTCTAGGTTGTAGGGCACTGGCGGAATTTTAATTGAGCGCACCTGGGGCAACTCGGCAATGCGCCCGTGCAGCTCGTCGCTGAACGTAAAGTGCGTGGTGCCGGGGTTGTCGTACACGCACAGCGGCACGCTGATGGCGCGGCTGACGGTGCTGAACAGGTTGAACACGTCGTCATCGGTCAGCTTTTGGTACGACACAGGCGCTAACAGCAGGCCGCCAGCCCCAGCCTGCTGTGCGTGCTCAGCATTGGCCAGCACATCGCGGGTGCGCAGCGCACCAATGCCCACCACCACCGGCACCCCCGCCGCACTTTCCACGCTCAGCTTGGCCACCCGCGCCCGCTCTTCTACGCTTAAATAAGCGTAGCTACCGGTAGAACCCAGCACGCCAATGGAATCCACCTGCGCTTGGGCCAAACGGGCCACGAGCTGGGTAAATTCCTGCTCTTTGATGCCTTGCTCATTCATGGGGGTTAGCGGAAACGCACTCAGGCCGGTAAACATGGGGGTGTCCTTTTTTGGATGACTGCGTAGAAGCAGCACAGTGCTGATTAGGGCGTTATAGACCGCCCGCGAGGTCCACCATAGTGCCGGTGGCAAACGATGACTTGTCGCTGGCTAGCCAAAAAATGGCGTCGGCCACTTCAGATGGCTGGCCGCCCCGCTGCATAGGGATACGTGACTTTAAGCGGTCCACTCGCTCAGGCTCGCCGCCCAAGGCGTGCATCTCGGTGTAAATCAGGCCGGGGCGTACCGCATTCACGCGGATGCCCTCGGCAGCCACTTCCAGGGCCAACCCCCGAGTTAATGTATCCACGGCCCCCTTCGAGGCGGCGTAATCCACGTACTCGTTGGGAGAGCCGCTTTTGGCTGCCATCGAGGAAACATTGACGATACTACCGCCGATGCCACCCTGGTGCGTCGACATGCGTCGTACCGCCTCCTTGCAGCATAGAAAACAACTGATGACGTTTTTCTGTAGTACGTCGTTAAAGCGCTCAACCGAGATATCCATCATGCGCGCTTGGGTGTTGAGAATAGCGGCATTGTTGACCAGCACCGTTAGCGTGCCCAGCTCCTGATCTACCCTGCTGAATAGCTTGGCGACATCATTGGCCTCCGACACATCGGCTTTTACCGCGATACAGCGAACGCCCAAGTTGAGAATGTCGCTGCGAACGCGCTCTGCCGCCGTGTCGTTTGCAACATAGTTAAGGCACACATTGTACCCGTGCTGCGCGAACAGCTTGGCTGTCTCGGCACCAATGCCTCGGCTTCCGCCCGTTATAACGACGACTTTGGGGTTTGCCACGCGCCCTCCTTGTTTGCGAACGTTGGTTGGCCTACCGGTTGATGCACCGCCTAGTGTGAATATACACCTGACACGCAGTTGAGCAATTATGTACAAGCATCTGCGGCGTAAGCGGCATACGCTTACCCCGTGTGATGAGAGATGCCCACACGGGGTTGTGTTCGATTACGGAGGTTGGCATGGGAAGCACCAGCCAGTTTGAGTTCTTCAAAAGCGATCATGTACCGTCACTGACGGTATTGAAGGCTGCGATTGGGGACTTCAGCTACGACCGTCATGCCCATGAAGAGTATGCCTTGGGAGTGACACTAGCGGGGCGTCAGGACTTTTTTAGCGGCGGTCAGTTTCATCGCAGCCCGCCCGGCAACGTGATTCTTTTTAATCCTGAAGATGTTCACGACGGCCATTCTGGCGGCGAGCAGGCGCTCGATTATTTAATGGTGTACGTGCATCCCGATCAGGTAGCGCCGCTGTTTGAAGACGCACTTGGCCGCCCATTGGCCTCCCCTTTTCGCTCACAGAGCACGCTGATTCAAGACTCGCGATTGCGCCAAGCCATTCTGAATGTCGCCCGCATGGTGACGCACCAAGTGGGTAGCTGCATCGACCAAGAGAATGCGTTGTCTCATGTTGTTGAGCGTATGGTGCAACTGGGTGGCAACATGGCCTCCAGCCCGGTAGCCCGCCGCCCAGACGCGCTGCTTAATCACGCCAAAGCGTATATTCATGAGCATCTAGAGACGGATATCTCGCTGGATGACATCAGCAACGCGGCTCACTTATCGAAGTACCACTTTTTGCGACTGTTTCGCCAACAGTTCGGCATGACGCCTCACCAGTATGTGATTAATTGCCGGGTAAACGCTGCCCGCGCCGCGCTGGACCAAGGCGCACCACTCACCGAGATAGCACTGCGCTTTGGCTTTACGGATTTGAGCCACTTCAACCGCCGTTTTAAGCGTATCTATGGCATGACCCCCTACCAGTATCAACGCGATATCACGCGCTAAGCACGTTTCCATCTAGAGGTTTTTTCATGTTAGCCATCATCGCCTATGCCCTGGGCGTTATGTACACGCCTGGGCCTGTGAATTTGTTGGGTTTAAATGTCGGTATCAATGGCCAGGGGAAACAAGCGCTGGGATTTTGCCTGGGCGTGGGGCTCGCCATGCTGATTTACTTGCTGGTATTAGGCTGGGCGGGAGCCGCTTGGATCTCGCAAGGCTCACGCGTAGTGCTTAGCGCACTCGGCTGCGCTTATATTCTCTATTTAGCCTTTAAGGTAGCCCGCGCCAATATCACGCTTGAGACTCACGCCCCAGCACCGCGCATGCTCAGCTTTCGCGATGGCTTGATGATGCAGTTGCTCAACCCCAAAGCCATGGTGGCAACGCTGCCTATCACTACCTTGCAGTTCCCCGCCGCAGGCATTCAGGGGGTGAGTCTCTTTCTCTGGTCGTTAGGGCTAGCCGCACTGGCCGCAGGCGCGCCCGGTAGCTATGTAGTGATGGGTAGCCTGCTCGGCCAGCGCGTTAAACACGCAGGCCTTATTAAAGGGTTTAACTGGATCATGGCGGGGCTGCTGGTGGCTGTGTCGCTATCGATTGGCTACGAGCATGTATGGCTGGCGGCTACTGCCCAAAGCTAATCCCCAAGCGCAGCGCTTGCAGGCTATCGAGCTGTACCGTCACCTCATCAGAAAACAGCGGGTGGCCTTGCACGCGCACGTTAACCGCCGCCTGGGAGCCACGGTAACCAACGGAGACAACGATATTGGCGCTATCACTCACTGGGGCCAACCAATCGTACTCAACGTTATCCACGCTCACCGATGAAAGCCCACGGGCTTCCAACTGCTCCTCGACTTCCTTCTCGATCACCACACCGTAGTAGACATAGAGTCCTGCGTAGCCCAGCCCCAGCAGTACCAGCAATGAAAAGAGTTTGCCCATTATTTGCCTCTGTTTGTGGTCATTTGTACGATAAGTGATGGATTACATCCGGCGCTTTAGCGACGCGTAGACTTTGCCTTTGTCACGCTTACCCACAGCAATAACGTAGATAAACAGTTCATCATCCACTACTTCATAGACCAGACGATAGCCTACGCTTCGAAGCTTTATTTTATAGCAGGCATCGAAACCACTGAGTTTATCGGCAGGCACACGAGGGGTTTCTAGCCTTTCAGCCAGCTTCTTTTTGAACTGTTGTTTGACGGGTGGGCTAAGCTTTTCCCACTCTTTCAAGGCCGCGGGCAAAAAGCGTAGCTTATAGGTCATCCAGTGATACCGTGACGGCCTTGTCTTTATCGGCGCGACGCTCTTCCACTAGCTTGGCCAGCTCGTAGTCTTCCAGCATCTCCATCATCGCCTCATAAGTTTCTACAGGGACAAGGTAAGCGGCGGGCTTGTTGTGATTCAACACAGCAATGGGGGCACCGCTTGCCTGGCTCAGCAGTGCCGAAGGGTTTTTCTTTAGCTCAGAAATACTGACCGAAAAGTTAGCTAATACTTGGTGCATGGAAACCTCCTGAAGCCATAAAAAAGCTCCTTTTCTAGCCCTAATATTAGCTCTTTTTTTGCAACTACTCCAAGCGTTCGCTGTTTACATTCACTGCTCAACGATGCGATGCCTAATGTCTACACCCTCTCACACTCTCCGCCAGTTCTTTCACCAGCCCATGCACCCGCGTCACGGCGTCATCACCGCTGCGGGCATGTTCGATGCAGTCTACCAGCGCAGAGCCCACGACCACGGCGTCGCTGAAGCGGCCAATGGTGGCGGCCTGTTCGGCGGTGCGGATACCAAAGCCTACGGCGATGGGCAGCGACGTGTGTTCGCGCAGCTGATTAACGGCGCTTTCCAGCCGCTCCGGTGTGGGGGCGCTGCCGCCCGTCACCCCCGCCACGGAAACGTAGTAGATAAACCCGGAAGCGTTGGCCAGCACTTTGGGCAGGCGCTTGGCATCGGTGGTGGGCGTGGCGAGGCGGATAAAATCGATGCCGTGCTGGGCGGCAGGCTGGCACAGCTCTTCGTCGTGTTCGGGCGGTAGATCTACCACGATCAGCCCGTCTACCCCGGCCTTGGCGGCATCGGTGAGAAAACGCTCGACGCCGTAGCAGTATATCGGGTTGTAGTAGCCCATCAGCACGATGGGGGTGGTGCTGTTCTGTTCACGGAACTGGCGCACCATCTCCAGCGTTTTGGCTTGGGTCTGGCCGTTTTCCAGCGCGCGCAGGGCGGCTTTTTGAATGGCGGGGCCATCGGCCATGGGGTCGCTGAACGGCATGCCGAGTTCAATGATATCCACGCCTGCTTCCGGCAACCCGTGCAGCAGGCGGCGAGAGGTCTCGGCATCCGGGTCGCCAGCGGTGAGGTAGCTGACCAGCGCCGGGCGGTTTTGCTGTTTGAGCGCGGTAAAGCAGTGTTCAAGACGAGAGGTGCTAGTCATGTCGTTCTCCTGTATCGCGCTCATACGTTTTTCACTCCGAACTTATCCCCCAGATGATGGGCCACGCTCATCATGTCTTTATCGCCACGGCCACTGAGGTTGACCACCATCAGGTGCTCGCGGGGAAGTGTCGGCGCGCGCTTAGCCACTTCAGCCAGGGCGTGGGCAGTTTCTAGCGCGGGGATGATGCCCTCTTGGCGGCAGCAGATTTGGAATGCTTCCAGCGCTTCGTCATCGGTGGCGGAAACGTACTCGACCCGCCCTTGCTCGTGCAGCCAAGCGTGCTCGGGGCCGATGCCGGGGTAGTCCAGCCCTGCGGAAATAGAGTGAGCGTCGATAATCTGACCATCTTCGTTTTGCAGCAGGTAGGTGCGGTTGCCGTGCAGCACGCCGGGGGTGCCGCCGTTCAGGCTGGCAGCATGTAGGCCGCTGTTGACGCCTTTGCCGCCTGCTTCCACGCCAATCATCTTCACATCGGCGTCATTCAAGAAGGGGTGAAACAGCCCCATCGCATTGGAGCCGCCACCAATGCAAGCCACCAGGGAGTCCGGCAAACGGCCCTGTTTTTCGGACATCTGAGCGCGGGTTTCATGACCAATCACCGCTTGAAAATCGCGCACCATCGCCGGGTACGGGTGCGGGCCTGCCACGGTGCCAATGATATAGAAGGTGTCGTCGACATTCGTTACCCAATCGCGCAGCGCTTCGTTCATGGCATCTTTCAGCGTGCCGGTGCCTGAAGTGACGGGGATTACTTCCGCCCCTAACAGTTTCATGCGGAATACGTTGGGCTGCTGGCGTTCGATGTCGGTGGCGCCCATGTAAATCACGCAGGGCAAACCAAAACGCGCAGCCACGGTAGCGGTGGCAACGCCGTGCATGCCTGCGCCGGTTTCCGCGATGATGCGCTTTTTGCCCATTTGCTTGGCCAACAATACTTGACCAATGCAGTTGTTAATCTTGTGTGCGCCGGTGTGGTTTAGCTCTTCACGCTTGAGGTAAATGCTCGCGCCGCCGAAGTGCTCGGTGAGCCGCTCGGCAAAGTAGAGCGGGCTGGGGCGGCCGACGTAGTCGCCCTGAAAATAGGCGAGCTGGCGCTGAAATTCAGGGTCGTTTTTGGCGGTGGCGTACTCATCCTGCAGTTCAAGAATCAGCGGCATTAGGGTTTCAGCGACAAAGCGGCCACCGAAACTGCCAAACAGCCCGTTGGCATCGGGTAGGCTTAAAGGTTTATTCATCACGACCTCTGCGTTTTGGGGCGATTTAGGGTTGTGATGACGTTAGCGCAGGCAGGCGGGAAGAAAAATCGATAAGATGGCACCAACCTGTGAGTTTTACGCAACTATTGAAAGAGACATCCATGCAACACAGCCTGCCGCCCTTAAGCGCCCTACGCGCCTTTGAAGCCACCGCCCGGCTAGGCAGCGTAACCGCCGCCGCCGATGAGCTAAGCGTGACCCACGGTGCGGTAAGCCGACAGCTAAAGAGCCTGGATGAGCATTTTGGCGTAGCACTGTTCACCAAAGCCGGGCGGGGGCTAGTACTCACTCACCACGGAGAGCAATTGCAAAACGGCGTGGGGGAAGCCTTCGCCAAGCTCAGGGATAGTTGCACCCGGCTCAAGCATGAGGTGGAAGAAGCACCGTTTACCCTGGCCTGCCCCGGCAGCCTGCTGGCCCGCTGGCTGATTCCCCGTTTAGACCGCTTAAACCAGGCGCTGCCGGAGCTAAAACTTCAGGTGGTGGTGAGCGATTCCGAGCAGCCCGGCCAGCCGGAGACCAGCGCAACGCTGGCCTTTTTCGAGCCACCTTGGCCTGACGAGGGCGAGCTGATTGAGCTGATGTCTGAGGAAATTTGCGCCGTGGCCAGCCCACGTTTGGCAGATGCGTGCCATACCTCTCATCCCGCATCGCTGTTTACCAACAAACTGCTTTATACCGCCTCACGCCCCCAAGCGTGGCCCCAGTGGGCAGACGCCCAAGGGCTGGAAACCTCTGTATTGAAAACAGCCCTCCAACAGGGCCAAGGCTTTGCGCACCTGTACTACCTCATAGAAGCTGCCGTGGCGGGCCTAGGGGTCGCCATCGCCCCGAAGCTACTCGTAGAAGATGATCTGAAAAGCGGACGGCTTGTCGCCCCTTGGGGCAGCATCGAAACCCCGGCCAGGCTCTGCCTGTGGCTGCCCAAACACGCCAACGCCCGCCGCAGTGAATCACTGACTGATTGGTTACGCAAGGAATTGGAAGGTTAAAGCGCTACTCGGTGTGGGTACACCACAAACGCCAACTTGTTGCCATCCGGGTCGCGGACGTAGGCGGCATAAAAGCCCTCCCCGTACTGCGGCCGAAAGTCCGGTGCGGCTTCGTCTACCATTGCCGAGTATGCAGCAGGGATTGGCACCAACGCGATCTATCAGGGCAACGAAGTGATTGATGCGGCCTTTATTCGCCAGGCCCAAGCTAATGGCCTGCCGGTACACGTCTACACCATCAATGAACCAGATGAGATGCAGCGTTTAATGGCGCTGGGGGCGAACGGCCTGTTTACCGACTACCCCGACCGCCTGCTTGAGTTAGTAGAGTAATCACCCGCATTGATACCTTTAGGAGGTCGCACCGGAGGAGGTGAACTCCTGCGGTGTCACGCTGGCGAATTTCTCTACAAAAAACACCAGGGTTTCAGGATGCCGAAAGCGCCTTTCAAAGGTTTCCTGCCCACTCTCTGAGCGGCGCGTTATCCGAGCGTGGTAGGCACTGCCTACCTTAGCCACATTAACGCTATTTTCATGGCCAAGCTCTCGGTGTACGGCGGTCACCGTCGCTTTAGTCTCGAGCATTGTTGCAAGCCTTTGCGCGGTAGAACGCTCTTCATCAGTCGCCCACAGCGGCTGGTCGCGGTTGCCATAATGGTAAAGCAGCACCGCCAGTAGCATGGCGAAGATACTGCTGGTGAGCATCCAAGTCAGTAAAACACCAGAAACAGGCATGGTCAGCATAATGACTAGCTGTACCACGCTGCCCACCACAAACACCCCTGCCAGCGGCCGCCACATACGCTGACTCATGACACGGCGCTTTAAAACATACCCCCACAGCCCGACCACACCCAACGCACCAAAAAAGAGGTATGCCATGGCAAGAGGCGTCCCGCCGCCGGAAAACACGGCCACGATACCTATCACAGGTAGCAGGCTATAAAGCCCGGCCAGTAGAACGTAGGCACGCTGAAGGGACATAGGATGACTCCTTATTTCATGGTAAAGCCGCGTTTCACCAAGAAATCACGCATATGGGGGCGCAGCTTGCTATCAAACAGAGGGGCTAGGTTGTGCGACCAATCACTATTTTTATTGCCGCTACTACGAGATTGATAGTACGCCTGCATGGTGTCGTCAAAGGCGGCTACATGGTCACTATCATCAGTGTAGTAGTCCTCTTTAAGAATCGCTTCAACGGGCAGTCGCGGCTTCACCTCTGGCTGGTGGGCGGGGTACCCAAGGCACATACCAAACACTGGGTAAACATGAGCAGGCAGGCGCAGCAGTTCGCTCACCGCCTCGGGGTTGTTACGAATGCCGCCGATATAGCAAATACCCAGCCCTTCCGATTCGGCAGCTACGGCCACATTTTGTGCCATGAGCGCGGTATCCACCGTGGCGACAAGCAGCTGTTCCGTCATACCGCGCTCAACGTTGGCGCCCGTGCGGGCGGAAGCTTCTGTTGGGCGCTTCATATCGGCACAGAAGACTAGAAACACCGCACTGCTAGCGACATAGCCCTGCCCGCCTGCCAGCTCGGCAATGGCTTCACGGTTATCCGAATCTTTCACATGAATCACCGTGTACGCCTGTACATGGCTAGACGTGGCAGCGGCCTGCCCTGCTTTAATCAGCTCTAACAGCAGGCCGTGGGGGATCTCTTGATCAGTGAATTTACGAATCGAACGGTGGGAATTCAGTAGCTTAATCACGTCATTCATAACATTTTCCTCTTCAGTGCTTTGTCGTACCAAGAAATATGACCATCGAACACCAGATACAGCGCTTCACTGGTGCCGACGATGATGTGGGTAAACTCACCAATCGCCATGACATAGGTGACGATAATAATGATCCATACCTTCGCCGTGCTCTTCCCCACCTTCAAAATTATCATCCGCTTGATGATGCTGGCTCGTGGTTGCTCTCTCCCTGATAAGTCATCAGCGTAACCGTATTGTCTACACTTGGGTAGACGGTCAATGTGGTTAACACTGAGTTGTTAACGTACGGTGGTTAAAGAATTTTTACGTGATGTTGCACGCGTGAAAGTGAACGCTCGCTATACTGCTAATAACCCACTGAGTCCAATAACGATGCTAGGAAGCCGATATGTCAAACGCCTCTCACTCCCCGTCAGGTCAGGCATGGAATGCCGACCGGTACGCGGAACATGCCAGCTTTGTTCCTGATCTTGGCCATGACGTGGTCAAGCTGCTCTCGCCCCAGCCAGGGCAGCGCATTCTGGATCTTGGCTGCGGCGAAGGTGCATTAACTGAGCGCATTATGCAGCTAGGTGCCGATGTACTGGGTATCGATGCCTCTGCTGATATGGTGGCCGCCGCCCAAAAACGTGGCGTAACGGCACGAATCATTGACGGTCACCAGTTGCCCTTTGACCATGAGTTCGATGCGGTATTTAGCAATGCAGCACTGCACTGGATGCTGGACCCTCAAGCAGTGCTGGCCGGAGTAAAACGGGCACTGAAACCCGGCGGGCGTTTCGTAGCGGAATTTGGCGGCCATGGCAACGTGGCCGCCATTTGCACCGCGCTCATTGCCTCGCTGCAGTTTCGCGGCATTAGCTCTAAAGGCCGCCACCCTTGGTATTTTCCAACCACCAAGGAGTATGGCAACCTGCTTCAAACGGTTGGCTTCCGTGTGGATAGCATTGAACTCATCCCCCGCCCAACGCCGCTGCCTAATGGCATGGCGAGCTGGCTAGAGACGTTTGCCAGCCCCTTCTTCCACGGGCTGGAAGATGATCTGAAAGACGCTATTTTCGATAACACGCTGAATCTGTTGGCCCACAGCCTAAGCGACGGCCAAGGTAACTGGACAGCGGATTATGTGCGCATCCGGGTGGTTGCCCACACTTAATCTGGCCCTTCTTAACCTCTCTCTCTTTAATCACGTCTGGGGCGGCTAGTAAGCCGCCCCAGATGTTGTAGTGAGCGTGGCGGGTTAAAACTCGTCCCAGTCGTCATTACTATTCACCGTTTGCGGGGCAGCAGGTTTGACAGCCGGGCGACGCTGTTGCGCCTCTAACGCAGGCGGGGCTGCGGGTTGCTCGCTGCCTTCCGCCAACCGGAAGGTGGCCATCAACGTCGCGAGCTGGCTCGCTTGCCCCTCCAACGCGTTAGCTGCTGAGCTGGTTTGCTGTACTAGCGCAGCGTTCTGCTGCGTCACCGAGTCCATTTCTGTCAGCGCGGCGTTGATCTGCTCGATGCCGCTATTCTGCTCGCGGGTGGCGGTGGAGATTTCACCCATCAGCGTGGTGACTTGGCGAATGGCGTCGACGGTTTGGTTAAGCGTTTCGCCACTCCGCTCCGCCTGGGTGGCACCGCTGTTGATTTGCGTAGTGGTTTGCTCAATCAAACCACGAATCTCTTTGGCCGATTCCGCACTGCGCGTTGCCAGTGAACGCACCTCACTGGCCACCACCGCAAACCCGCGACCCTGCTCACCTGCCCGCGCGGCTTCAACCGAGGCGTTCAACGCCAAGATATTGGTTTGGAAGGCAATCGAGTCAATCACTCCGATAATATCGTTGACCCTATCAGCGCTAGCGGCAATCTCACGCATCAGCTTCACGGTTCGCTCTACCTCTTCGCCGCTGGCCTCTGCGGACTGGGAAGCCGCCACCGAGAGTTGGTCGGCCTCCTGGGCTATCTCGGCATTTTTACCCACGGTAGTCGCCATTTGCTCCATGCTGGAGGCGGTCTGCTGCAGCGCCGAGGCCTGCTGCTCGGTACGCGAAGAGAGGTCTTGGCTTCCCGATGAGATATCACTCGCCCCACTGTAGACGTGCTCACTGCTACTGCGCAGCGACATCACCAAGGTTTTCAGTTTGTCCTGCATCGCCGAAAGCCCTAGAAAAAGCTGGCCAATCTCATTACGGCCTCGGTCCTGACGGATCCCCACGAAATAGATAAGAAAATCAGAATGATATGATTGAAAAGGCCTGCATGGGTCGGCATGTTGTTAATCGCCAAACCAACAATATGCCTAAGGAGACCCATGCAGGCCCCTCGATTCTTACATACTCTGCTGACCTCATCACTCCCCCTGGTCCATGCCAAGCGCCTGCAGGCGCTGCTCGACACGGTGGGTGCCCTGCTGGGCGAGCGCCGCCTGGGCTTGACCGCCCTGGGGCGTGCCTTGCCAGGGCCAGTGGCTACCAAGCACACCATCAAGCGAGTTGATCGGTTGCTGGGCAACCCTCACCTGCATCAGGAGCGTCCCCTGTTCTATTGGCTCGTGGCCAGCCTGCTGATTGGCCACATGACCCGCCCGCTGATTCTGGTGAACTGGTCGCCGATTGATGACCGTGGCAAACGGTTCTTGCTGCGCGCCGCGGTGCCCTTTGCCGGGCGCTCGCTGCCAATCTTCGAGAAAGTCCACCACAAGGATGGCTGCCAACACTGTGAGGCATACTTGTTGGCCGCTCTGGCCGAGGTGCTGCCTGACAACGCCACGCCGATCTTGGTCACCGATGCGGGCTTTCGTAATCCCTGGTTCGAGGCGGTTGAGGCACGTGGTTGGTACTACGTCGGCCGGGTGCGTAGCCCGGTTCGCTGCCAGCTGCCAGGGCAGGCGTGGCAGCCTGTGGTAGACCTGTTTCCGCAAGCGACATCGGTACCGCGGGCGCTGGGTTCCGTGCAAATTGCTGAGAGCAATCCACTGACCACCCGCATGGTGCTCTACCATCGGCCGCCGCAGGGGCGCAAGCATCGCAACAAGCGCGGACAGGTCTCCCAGGACAGCCGCAGCCGGGCGATTGCCGAGCGCCAGAAGGAGCCCTGGGTGCTGGTCAGTAACCTACCGGCGCGCTCAACGCTGGCGGACAAGTTGGTGGCCATTTACCGGCAGCGCATGCAGATTGAAGAGGGCTTCCGCGACGTCAAGAGTCCCCAGTTCGGGCTGGGCTTCGGCATGCATCAGTCTCGCCAAGGCAAGCGGATCGAAATCCTGCTGCTGATCGCGATGCTGGCCAATGTCGTGGTGATGGTTGCCGGTCTTCAAGTCCGAGACAGCGGGCAACAGCGACGCTACCAGAGCAACACGATCCGTCATCGGAACGTTCTCTCCGTGTGGCGTTTGGGACTGGAGTGGCTGCGACGTCATTGTGTCGGTGCTGTCCCATGGCCCTCTTGGAAGACAGTTCTGACGAGCCTCCAAGGGGAAGTCAAAGAGCAGGCCTTATGCGATGGATAGCAAAGTTCGTGGGGATTCCTCAGGCCTCGGTCTTCAATTTGCCCGGTTAAGTCACCATCAGCAATCTTTGAAAAGTGGCCTAAGGCATGTTGAATCGGAGTGACGACGCCACGCATCATTGCAACACGAATCACCACCGCGGCGATTAAAGAGAACAGCAACAGGCCGATGGCAATAGCTCCGCCGATAGTGGCTAAGCGCTCTACCCGCTGCATCACTTGCTGACCGCGAGCTTCGGTGTAGGCCACCAATTCGCTCATGGAAATATCAAGATTAGCGCCCAACTCACCCAGCGCCTCCTGGCGGCGCTGAATCTGGAACGGTGCTGCGTCTAGCAAGGGAACCATGCCTTCGGTAACAAAGGCGTGATAGGCAGCCACTACCTCAGCACGGTAATTAGCAAGAGTACTTTCAGGCACCACGGGGATCGCCGAAAACTCTTCAAACCTTTCTTGAGCAGCCACAACGGCCTCACCCGCCATCGCTAAGCTTTCCCGCCCTTTATCCGGATTCCCCTGCATACTCAGGCTTGCCGAGCGATCTAGAAAGGTTTGCGCCCTTAGCGCATTCACCTGGGTACGGTTTGCCAAATTCGCCAATCGCACGTTGGTGTTGTTGATCTCTTTAAGCGCTTGGTCGCTAGTGTAGCTGGCATAAAACCCCAGCCCACTAATAAGACCTATCATCACAACCAACAATGCTAAGGCAGCCGTCAAGCTCCATTTTATAGATAGTTGCTTCATTGGTGCGTTCCCTTTGTTTTATTAGATATTGCCCACATTTCAAAAGAGTAGAGCAAAATGAAGTGAAGTACGGCGCGTATGCGACTTTTTTATACCAACAATTTATCAATAACGGAAAATCGGGTAGGGGCCGGGGTCACCCCCGGCGCCCTCCCACACCACCGGGCATACGGTTCCGTACCACGGCGGTTCATGCAGAACGTTTAAGCCATCTTACCGTATCCAGTATCGATATCAGGCCCTGATCATAAAACCACT
>NZ_JBSXNN010000100.1:0-28596 GCF_056857635.1 Vreelandella sp. L-15
ACGACGAACACCCTTGCTGTTCAGCTAACGGTTCCCGCTATCAGGGTCCGTAGGGGACTTTCACCCCCAAGTCATCCGGCCAACCACCACGGCGGACCGGATAGCGCCTAATTGGCGCTGCGCGCCATGCCTGGCGCACCACAAAAAAGCGCCCACCGACGTCGGTGGGCGCTTGTGTTGATGCGTGTGTGAATGCTTTAGCAGCGTGGCGAATTAACCAAACACACGGCGCAGGTGCGTACGGTAAGCGGCTTTATCACGCTCTACATTCGGCACCTTTATCACATCATTGGCAATAAAGGTCGGCTGAGCCGCAAGGCCAATAAACTCCTGAGATTTGTGGAACGGGAAGTAAACGCCATCCACCCCACGGCCTTCAAAGAAGTTATCCGGCTCGTCGAACGCTTCAATCGGCGCGTTCCAGGTGAGCGAAAGCATATAGTGGCGGCCTTGCAGCAGGCCACCGCTGCCGTACTGCTTAGTCGGGTCCTGGCGGGTGCGTCCATCGCTGGCGTAAAGGGAACCGTGGCCCTCGGTGAAGACGTCGTCAATGTAGCGCTTAACGGTCCAAGGCGCGCCCATCCACCAGCCGGGCATTTGATACACAATGCTGTCCGCCCAGAGGAAGTTTTGCACTTCGGTGGCAACCTCATAGCCCTGCTCGATGACCGTTTCGCGCACTTCATGGCCTAGCTCTTTCAGCGTATCCACCGCCACGGCATGCAGGGTATTGTTGAGCTCACCACCAGAGTGGGCAAACGCTTTACCACCATTGATTAACAGTATCTTCATTGCTTCAACCTCACCGAGTATCGTGACCACCCCGCTTAAAAGAAGTAAGCAGGGCATTAATTGGCAAGCATTGTGTAGTGCAGAGCAACAAAGAAAAACCAAACATCTAGCAAGAGACTTTTGCGCTAAAATCAACAATCAACCTTTTATCGAGGCACCCCAAACCAACAATGAAAAGCACTCTGGAAGAGCAGCAAGCGTTTATCACCGTGGTGGATTGCGGCTCGATTACCGCCGCTGCCGAACGGTTGGGCATTACCGTGTCAGGCGTCAGCCGCGCACTAAACCGCCTGGAGCAGAAGCTCGGCACGACGCTGCTGCGCCGCACGACCCGCCGTTTGGAACTGACCGAAGAAGGGGAAACCTTTCTCGCCCACTGCCGACGCATCCTGGCCGCCGTGGAAGAGGCCGAAGAGGCCCTGCTCGACCGCCACGACCAGCCTCAAGGAAGACTTCGGGTTAACGCCGCCCCTAGTTTTATGCAGTTTGTGATCGTGCCGGTCATTGGCGAATTCCGTGCCCGTTACCCCGGCATTACGTTGGAATTGGATACCCACGACCGGTTTGTCGATCTGCTGGAACAGCGAGTCGATTTAGCCATTCGCATCGGCGATTTGGAAGACTCCTCCCTTCATGCTCGCCTGCTGGGACATAGCCCGCTGCGACTTCTCGCTAGCCCCAGCTATATTCAACGTCACGGTGCTCCGCAAAGCATTGATGAATTAGCGCAACACAGCCTGATGGGTTTTAGTCAGTTAGAACACCTTAATCAGTGGCCGCTCATCGGCGCCGACGGCAAGCGTTTGCACATCTCACCAACACTCTCTGCCTCTAGCGGTAGCACGCTCATAGAACTAGCCATCGCCGGAGAAGGCATTGTTTGCTTGGCCGACTTTATGACCATCGCTCCTCGCCAGAAGGGAGCACTGGTTGACATCTTACCCGACTATACCGAGCTTAAAACCCAAGCCGTGAACGCTGTTTACTATCGCCAAGCCACACTTTCTCAGCGTACACGGCTATTTATGGAGTTTTTGGCCGAGCGGCTTCCAGGCAAGTATTTGCAGGGATAACGACATTATGGCATCGCTAAACCGGCTCGATTTCATCCTTTATTCTGAGTATTAAAGGGAGAAAAAGTCCCTGACCCGTCTATTGTTAACAGGCTAATATTGCTTTTATCATTATCAACACCCTGCCAAGTAAGGATGTTATGGGCCTTCAAGAAATTGCCGTTGGCGGCATCTATCTCAGTCCACTGCTGATCTACGCGCTGATGGCTTTTATCGGCACACTGGTCATTCGCTCGCTGCTGCACTGGGTGGTTGGTGAGCATGCACTCTGGTATGAAGCCTGGTTCGATATCTCGCTTTTTGTCATCTTAATGGCGGCAACCACTTTTCTGTTTACCGTCTTGCTTGAACGCCTGTGATATAGCCCTTGTAGCAGCCCTTGAGAGAACTGTTGATGCGCCCTTCGCTTCGTATTTTGCTCACTCTGATCATCGTTGCCATTGCTATCGCCGCCGGTGCTTGGCTGTGGCGTTACTACCTCTATACCCCCTGGACCCGCGACGCTCGTGTTCACGCCGAGGTCGTCACTATTGCACCGGATGTCACCGGCTGGGTAAATAGCCTTGAAGTGGCCGACACCGATTATATTGCTGAGGGCGAAACGCTGTTCACCATTGACGACACCCGCTACCAAGCCGCCGTCGACAGCGCTCAAGCCACGCTAGAACATCGCCAAGCCACCTTAGAACTCAATCGTGCGGAAGCTGGACGCCGCAACCAGTTGGGTAACAGCCAAGCCATTAGCGCCGAAGCCCAGCAGATCGCCCAAATCAACTCGCGCATTGCCGAAGCCGATGTCAAGCAGGCTCAATCCGCGTTGGAGAGTGCGCAACTTGATCAGGCACGCACCCAGGTCGTCGCTCCTGTTAGCGGGCACGTGCTCAATGTTCAGCTCACCACCGGTAACTTCGTCAATCGCGGCACGCCCGTGATGGCGCTCATTGCCGATGACTCCTACTACGTCATGGGTTATTTCGAAGAGACCAAAATGGCCTCAATTAAGGTGGGCGACCCGGCAGAGGTAGTACTAATGAATGGCAATACCCACCTGAATGGGCGAGTGGCGGGCATTGGGCGTGGCATTGCCGACAGCAACACCACCCTCAATCAACAGCTACTGCCTCAAGTTGAGCCCACCTTTAGCTGGGTACGCCTAGCCCAGCGCATCCCCGTGCGCATCACCTTAGACGCGGTACCCGACGACACCCTGCTAAGCGTGGGCATGACCGCAACCGTGCACATCCACCCTGAATCGTCTTCTCAGGCCACTTCGCCGTAACCATGCCGCCCTTTTTGCGCACCTACTTCACGCCTAACGCCACGGCGGTAAAGTTTGCCATTAAAACCACGCTGGCCATGATGCTAGCGCTTTACGTCGCGCTGGCTTTCGATGTGGAGCGCCCCTACTGGGCGCTGATTTCCGCGGCGTTTCTGCAAATTCGCCCCATGAGTGGCATGGTCGTCGAGAAAGGCCTCTGTCAGTTGGGTGGCACCGCGCTGGGCGCTATCGTGGGTATCTTCATCATGGCGCTGTTTGCCCAGGCACGCCTGCCCGCACTGCTCACGCTCACCTGCTGGATTATGCTGTGTACCTACGTCGGCTCGCTGTGGCGCAATAACTACACCTACGGCTGCCTCATGGCCGCCGTGACAGCCATGTTGATCGTGGTGATTTCCAGTGGCAGCACCCCAGCCGGAATTTTCGACATTGCTGTGGCACGCATGACCGAACTGGGGTTGGGTGCCCTGTGCGCCATGCTGGTCAGCGCACTGTTATGGCCCTCTCATGTGGGCACACATTTGGCCACCCAGGCCGACACGGTGATTAACGAGGCCTTCACCCACGCCGCCCTACGCTTGGAAGCCAGCGACGATATAGCTGCCATGCAGGAGGCCCTGCGCGGTAGCCTCACCCCGCTGGCCGTGCTGGAAACCGACAGCCAGGCGGCTCGTTTTGAAGGCCCAGTGGGCCCCGGCCGAGTGCGTGCTACCCATGTTCTAACGCGACGCACATTGCGCTTTTTCGCCAACCTGCAGGCGCTTCACCAATTGATGCACGACCACGCTGACCGCCTTGCCCCTGAAAGTATCGAGCTTGCGGGTCAGGTAGCGAATGGTTTTCGCGATGCCGAACATGTCAAAGGAGTGGCTGACGCCCGCAAAGCCCTGCAGGGGTTACGACATCGGGTTCATGAAAGTGAAGAAGAAGCCAGCCTTGCCCCTCTCGACCGTCGCCTCCGCCTGGGGCTACGTGAATCGATCGGTCACGCCATGGTCATGCTTGACGCCCGCGAGGCGATTGCCTCACCGGCAAGCCATAAGCTTCGTTCTTCGCCACTGGCCTGGCACCGTGACCACCTCGCCGCCAGTATCAACGCTATACGCTCGGGTCTTTTGTTCTCGCTACTGGCGACTTTTTGGATTGTCACCGCCTGGCAGAGCGCCATGATTGCGATGATGCTCGGCACGCTGTTTTCCGCGTTCTTCGCCAGCCGTGACAACCCTATCGCGATCACTATGATGTTCTACAAAGGCATGCTGGCGGCAATCCCCAGCGCCTTTCTATTCGGCCATGTGTTGCTCTCACAGGCCAATGGCTTTCCGATGCTGGCCATGCTGTTTGGCACGCCGCTGTTTCTAGGCCTGCTGGGCGCCACCAACCCGGCGACCATGGGTTACTGCCTGGCATTTACCATTTTCAATATCCTGCTCACCATGCCCGGCAACGGCATGGACTTCTCGTTCGACAGTTTCGCCAACCGGGTGGTGGCCGTGGTGATCGGGCTCAGCTGCGTGGTCATGTCCTTTCGTCTGCTGCCAGGGCTGGGCACACGCCTTAGACGCCGGCGTCTGATCAACGCTATTTCGAAAGATATTCATGAGTTAACGCGGCGCTCGATTCGCGATGCCGAAACCCGCTTCAGCGGTCACATGGCGGACCGCCTGCTGCAGCTTGCCCAACACGACGACATGCTGCCAGAACAACAACGCCATCTTTTTATTCTTGGTTTGACCGGGCTCGACCTGGGCACTGCCACGCTACGCCTGCGTGACCGGCTGGATGATGCACCTCACCCGAGCATCCGCGAGGCGCATCGCCACCTACTAGGCACGCTAGCTAGCGGGTTTAAAGAGAGCGCTAACGGGCGTCCACCCCAATGGATTCGTGAAGCAGGCCAGCAGTTGGATGAGGCGATAAAGGCTTACGGCGATGTGCCCGCCGACCGCCAGGTATTGTTGGAGGGCTTGATTGAGCGGCTTGAACTGGCCCTGGAGCGCTTGGCGCGCATCATGGCGAATCAGCCAACGCGGCCCCACCCACCTATCAAACGTCTATCCCCCGTCGATCAACCGTAGGTGCGTGCTGCGCCATCAACGCCACAATCTAATCGATAAACACGCGCAGCTTGGCGCTAACGCGCCTATTCGGCGGC
This sequence comes from Vreelandella sp. L-15, assembly GCF_056857635.1. Taxonomy (NCBI): domain Bacteria; kingdom Pseudomonadati; phylum Pseudomonadota; class Gammaproteobacteria; order Oceanospirillales; family Halomonadaceae; genus Vreelandella; species Vreelandella sp. L-15. The sequence continues at coordinate 5,300 of NZ_JBSXNN010000100.1, forward strand.
AACGCCACGTACATTGGCATTGGATTGAGGTGCCAATCATCAAACAAACGCACCAGCTCGCCACGGGATACGTGCCCTTTGGCCATGAAATCCGGCAACCAAATGACGCCGAGCCCCCCAACCTCAATGTACTGATCAACAATGCAGGCATTATGCGGCGCGCAGACGTGTCCTGCACCAGCGATAGAACGTGAAGTTCCTGCGCTGGTTGGAGCGGGATGGACACTTCGATCAGGCGGTGGAGATGCTCAACAAAATGTGAGCCTCCATGCACTCCATCGCAAAAGGTAACAATTGACGATGTAAAATGATCGTTTTACACTTTGCGCATGGATACCAAGACAAAGCTTATTTCAGCAGCAGAACTCCTTTTCGACCGGCATGGTTTTACCGCCACCGGAATGGACAAACTAACCCAGGCTGCTGGCATGTCGAGCCGCACGCTCTACAAACATGCTGGCAGCAAAACGGCGCTGATAACTGACGTGCTCGCAGAGCGGCATCGCCGGTTTCAGCAGCGCATCGAAGTAGAGAGCGTAGAGGCGCTATTTTGCGCGCTGGAAGAGTGGGTCCGGATCGAGGGCTCTCGTGGGTGCCTGTTCCTGCGCGCTTACGGCGAAACCGGTGGCGATACACCGGAAATTGCCAATGCTGTGCTGGCACACAAGGCGAGTCTGTATGAGAAAATTCAGGCAATTGTATTCCTAGAGACCGGCGGCAAACATAATCCTGAACTGGCCGAACAGATCCTTATTCTGTTTGAAGGAGCGACGGCGGCCGCGGTCTATCGCGGGGCTGAGTCAATAACGTCGGCGCGTATCGCTGCGTCAGCGCTCATCCAGCAGGCACGCACATGAATCCCAGCCTTTACCTGGGCGCTACAGGCTTTGGCCTGATTGCCGTCTGCTACGGTTTTGCTCGCTTCGCCTTCGGGCTATTTCTGCCCCAAATCGATGCTGACCTTTCCCTATCGTCTACCATCAGCGGCTTGATATCCGGCGGTGCTTTTCTGGGCTACTGTGTCGCCATCGTGCTATCGGCGTATCTAACCGAACGCATTGGTGCCCGCGCCGTTGCTGTAGCAGCAGCCCTTGTCGCAGCGGTGGGCATGGTGGGCATTGCAGTAGCACCGTCTCCACTATTGCTCGCCACTGCGGTCATGCTGGCAGGGTCCAGTACCGGGCTAGCATCTCCCCCTATGGCAGCTGCGGTTGCCGTTATCGTCCGTCCTGATCGACAAAGCCTTACCAACACCATCATCAATGCTGGTACCAGCGCAGGGGTGGTGCTTTCGGGGCCAATCGCGTTAATGCTAGGCGGACAATGGCGGTTGGCCTTCACGGGCTTTGCTGTCGCTGCTTTTATAATGGCGATAGCTGCGGCATTCATCGTTCCCAGCGAAACAAAAGCGGCCCCGAAAACGGCCACCGGCTTGCCACCGATTAATGGCGTTATTGTTCGCCTGATCGCGGCCGCATTTTTGATGGGGGCGTCCAGTACCGCGCTTTGGTCTTTCGGCGGTCAGCTCGTCACCCATCAGCTTGGTTGGAGCTCGACAGGCGCAGGGCTTCTTTGGATCGCTATTGGTGCTGCCGGTATCGCTGGCGCAGGGGCCGGTACGTTAGTCGCGCGGTTCGGGATTGATCGCACGCATTGGCTTTTTCTTGCGGCATTAGCGGCTGGCATTATGTTAGTTGGCACCAGTATCACAACGCCTTTATTGGCACTCTGCGGTGGCATGCTCTTCGGCGCAGCGTACATCATGCTCACCGGTGTCTATCTAATATGGGGTGTCTCTGCACTGCCCGATCGACCGGCCACGGGTCTAATGATTGGCTTTTTGACCATCGCTATCGGCCAAACCGCAGGCGCGCCAATCTTCGGGCTGCTGATGGATCAGTTAAACATCAACTATGCCGTGACCATCTTCGCATGCCTTGCGTTTACAGCCGGATTGACGAGAGCTGGAAACGCTAAACTCCAGACTGCATGAGCTCACCCTTCAACGCCTCTTAATTGAGTAACCGCCACCATAACGGACGGGCCGAAACGTAGCGTGCAAGTCTCCGCTGCGCTTTGGGCAAGTTCCCAATCGTCAACTATACTCCGCCACAACGAACATGATGTCGTTGCCTGGGCTGGATGCGCGTATGCGCCATGCCAGTTTAGGTACATTAACTCGCTGAACAGCATAAGGAGTTTGCCGTGACAGCCACTGTTGAACGCACTGTTCGAAGCGGAATACATCCGCTTCATGCAGTACTGCTTGCAGGGACTATTCCTCTCTTTCTGGGTGCCGCGTTAAGCGATTACCTCTACTCAACTAGCTACCATATCCAGTGGAGCACCTTCTCTTCCTGGCTTATTGCGGGCGGCCTTGTTTTTACTGGTTTCGCGATATTGGCTGCCATTATCGGCCTTTTTCGGGCTCATCGACGTCGCGGCATCTCGCTGATTTATTTGTGTCTGCTGCTTGTCACCTGGATCGTCGGTTTTATCAATGCGCTGACTCATGCCAGGGATGCCTGGGCGATGATGCCCACCGGTTTTGTTCTTTCGATTGTCGTTACCGTGCTGGCCTGTGCGGCAACCTGGATCGGTTTTTCCCTTCGCAGCGCAGGAGATAAGCCATGAAGGTTTCCAACATTCGCTATGTCACGCCCCTAGCGATGCTTTTGATCGCGGGCAGCGCTAGCGCTCAGCAGTACGGCGCCAATCCCACATTGCCAGAACCGGACCGTGGGCTCTTACCCGACATGACGGTACCGGAACCCGCTGAGTGGGGCGACCAAACGCCTACCGTGCCCGATGGCTATACCATTACCGCCATTGCCACCGATCTTCAGATTCCACGCCAAACGCTGGTATTGCCTAACGGCGATATTCTGGTGGCCGAGGGTAGCAGCGGCAACGCACCGCAGTTGAAGCCAAAAGACTTCATCGCTGGCTATATCAAGAGCCAGGGCAATACCGCTGTAGAGAGCGGCAACCGTTTAACTTTACTGCGTGATGAAAATGGCGATGGCACTTACCAGCAGTCAGTATTTGCCGAAGACCTCAATGCCCCTTACGGGCTGGCGCTGGTGGATAACAACCTCTACGTAGCCAACCAAGACGCCCTGGTACGTTTTGACTACGAAGAGGGCCAAACCGAAGCCGACGGCCCCCCTGAAGTGATTGCCGAGCTACCCTCAGCGATCAATCACCACTGGACCAAAGCGATGACCGCCAGTGCTGATGGGGAGTTTCTGTATGTGGGAATTGGTTCCAACAGCAACATCACCGAGCGCGGCATGGAAGCGGAAGTTGACCGCGCAGAAATATGGGAGATTGACGCTGACACGGGCATGCATCGCCCCTATGCCACGGGTCTACGCAACCCCACCGCCATGGCGATTCAGCCCGACACCGAGCAGCTCTGGACGGTCGTCAACGAGCGTGACGAGCTAGGCCCCGACCTAGTGCCTGACTACCTCACGACGGTTCAGGAAGGCGGTTTCTATGGCTGGCCCTACAGCTACTGGGGCCAGCATGTCGACCCCCGCGTTCGCCCACAGGACCCTGAGAAGGTCGAGTCGGCGATTGCCCCCGATTACAGCCTGGGTTCGCATGTGGCTCCCCTTGGCCTCGCCTTTTCTACCCCTGAAATGGGCGATGAGTTCGCTGAAGGTGTGTTTATCGGCGAGCACGGCAGTTGGAATCGCGCCGACCCCGTTGGCTATAAGGTCGTTTTCGTGCCGTTTAGCAACGGCCAGCCCAGCGGCGACCCCATCGATTTTGTTTCGGGGTTTCTCACCGACGATGGCCGCACTCGTGGCCGCCCGGTAGGCGTCACTATTGACCCCGACGGCGCGCTGATCATCGCCGACGATTTAACCAACGCCATTTGGCGCGTCACACCCGATAGCCCTTAAGAAGAGCCCTTAAAAAGAGCACTTAAAAAGAGCCCTTAAGAATAACCAGTAGGATTTAAGCGGGTGGCAGACCACCCGCTCATTCCGCATCTACCCACCTCGCACTGACTCCCCATCGCGCACTTGCTTACCGGCACTCACTATAGTTTATTAAGTATGATCGCCCTTAGCCGATGAGAGACCGCTTATGCCCGCCGCCAAGACGCTCCACGCCCCGTATATACACACTCCTCTGCCTCATGGGCATGCTTCTCATGGGCCCGGCGCATGCTGCTGTGGCTCACCCATGCTGCAGCAATTTCATGAGCGGGTCATGGCCGACCTGAGCCGACGCCAAGTGCTGGGCGGCACCGCTGCGGTGATGGCGATGTTTGCCGGGCTTAGCGTGCCCTCGGTGGTGAGTGCCCAGCCGCGTCAAGCCAACGGCCCGCTGCTGCTGACCAATCTGCAGCTGTTTGATGGTAGTGGCAGTGCGGTGCAAAGCGGCGTGTCAGTGCGTATTGAAGAGGGCCGGATTCACTCCATTCTCCCCGCCGATGCCACCGCCGAAGGAGCGGAAGTCTTCGACTGTGGAGGCAGGCTACTGATGCCGGGGCTCATTGATGCTCACTGGCACACCACGCTGGCGGCCATTACCCAAACCACCGCCATGACGGCTGATGTGGGCTACATTCATCTGGTCGCGGCCCAAGAAGCCAAACGCACGCTGATGCGCGGAGTAACGTCAGTACGTGATGTGGGCGGGCCTTCGTTTGCGCTGCAACGCGCCATTAACGAAGGCATTGTGGATGGCCCGCGAATCTTTCCCGCCGGGGCGATGATTTCCCAAACCTCGGGGCACGGCGATTTCCGCATGCGTCATGATATTCCTCGGGGCAGCACCACGCCGCTGAGTGAACAAGAGCACCAAGGGGTCGCCGCGATTGCCGATGGAGAAGATGAAGTGCTGCGCCGCACCCGTGAGCAGCTCATGTTAGGCGCTTCGCAAATCAAACTGATGGCCGGTGGCGGCGTGGCTTCGCTGTACGACCCACTCGACAGCACCCAGTTTACCGAGCGCGAACTGCGCGCCGCCGTGGATGCCGCCGGTGACTGGGGCACCTACGTGATGGTGCATGTGTACACCCCAAGGGGCATACAGCGTGCGCTGCGGGCAGGGGTAAAATCCATTGAGCACGGCCAACTAGCCGATGAAGAAGCCGCCCGCATGATGGCAGGCGAAGGCGCATGGTGGAGCCTACAGCCGTTTTTACAGGACGAAGATTCCAACGTTTACCCCGACGCCGCCCGCCGAGAGTCTCAGCGGCAAGTGGCAGAAGGCACCGTGCGCGCCTATGAACTCGCTCAGCGCTTTGATATTAAAACCGCCTGGGGCACTGACATTCTGTTCAACCCGCAAAACACCCCCAACCAGCTGCGCCAGCTCGCCAAACTTACCCGCTTCTACGACCCGCTCACCGTGCTGGCCATGGCCACCGGCCGCAATGGCGAGCTGCTTGCGCTTTCCGGCCCGCGCAACCCCTACCCCGGCACATTAGGCAAGATCGAACCCGGCGCCTGGGCAGACCTACTGCTAGTAGACGGCGACCCCAGCCGCAATCTGGATTTCCTACACGACCCAGAGCAGAACCTGCGCATGATTATGAAAGGCGGGCGCATTTATAAAGACACCCGCTAAGCTCGTTTTAAAACACCAAGATTACAACCCCAGCTAAGGTTAAAACCCCAGTAAACGGCGGCGCAGCGGCCTAATAGCTACCAGCGCCAGCGCTACCAAAGCCAGCCACTCCAACCAGTGGGGCAGCAGCTCTTGCACTTGACTGGCCTGCTCCACAGGGTTCCAACCGGCCAAGGCAACGGCCGCATCGAACAGCCAGCCGACTAGCACGGTCACGGTGAGCACGCAGACAAGGTAGACCGTCAACGCGGTATTACCCAACTCGCGGCGCAAAATGGCCAGCGTTGCTAGGCTGGTAATCGGCCCCGCCAGCAAAAACACTAGCGCCATCCCAGGCGAGATACCCGCTAACAGTAGCCCGGCCGCTACTGGCGTAGCTGCCGCCGCACAGATATAAAGCGGAATACCCACCACTGCCATCAGTATCAGAGCCAAAATACCGCCCGAAAACTGTGCCAGCGTATCCGGCGGTACCAGAGTGACCAGCACACCGGCAAGCAGCAGCCCGGCAAACATCCACGCGCTGATATCATCCAACAGATCGCTAAACGCATAGCGCAGCCCCGCACGGAGGCCGCTAGGTTCGCCGGTGTCGGCGTGGTGATCGTGGCAGCCATGCGACGAGCAGCAGCCAGCAGTGGCTGCAGGCGCAACGGCCTCTGCTTCGCGGGTAAAGCCCACTAGTAAGCCAGTCACAATGGCCGTTACCAACGCGCCAGCCACACGTACCACCGCCATCAGCGGCCCAAGCAGCACGCTGGTGAGCAGAATCGAGTCCACGCCCACGCCAGGGGTGCTGATTAAAAACGACGTGGTAGGCCCGCGCCCCGCACCGCCCCGATGCAGCGCAATCGCGGTGGGAATCGCCCCGCAGGAGCACAGCGGCAGCGGCATCCCAATCACTGCCGCCCGTACAATACTGCCCAGGCCGCGCCCGCCCATCCAGCGCTGCAGTAGGCGCTCTGGCAACCACGCCTTAATCAGCCCGGCAATCACCAGCCCCAGCAGCAGCCACGGGGCTGCCGTTAAGGCAATTTGTAGCAGCTCGGTTATCAGCGTCATCTCATCACCTACTTGTTCACGGTGGGAATGAGGACTAGCCTAAACCCTGTCATCGTTACAGGGTCAAGCCATGACACACGTCTACCGCATTGGCGAAGTGGCAGCCCGCACCGGCTGTTCACCGGAGAGCATTCGCCACTACGAGAAACTCGGCCTGCTGCCGCCCCCACAACGCGGTGAACAGGGCTACCGACACTACGACCAAGCGGCGCTTGAGCGCATCAGCTTCATTCGCCATGGCCGCAACCTGGGGCTAGACCTGCACAGCATTCAGGAGCTGTTAGCGCTCTCAGACCACCCCGACACCGACTGCAGCGCCGCCGATGACATTGCTAGCCGCCATCTCGCGCACCTGGAGGCGCGCATTGCCAAACTGCAGGCGCTAGCCGACGAACTGCGCCAAGTGGTGCACCAGTGCCGGGGCGGCAAAGCCGCCGACTGCCAAATCATCCAAACGCTGTATGAGCACCAGCCCAGCTGCAGTGACACCCGCTGTGGCGACCGCCAATCTTTGCTCAAATGACGCGCGGCCATCCCCCAAAGGAACTGCCCATGATCGAAACGAAGGAAGAACTCGAGGCCATCAAAAAGACATGCCAAGCGATGGTGACCAAAAGTGCCGGACTCTCAGCGGGCACCGCCATCATCCCCGTACCGGGGCTGGATATCGGCTCGGACGTCGCGATTCTGATGCGCATCATCCCCAAAATTAATAGCCAGTTTGGCCTGACACCGGAGCAAATCGACGGCCTGGATACCGAGAGCAAGCTGTTCGTCATGACCGCCATCTCCAACACCGGCAGCAAGATGGCGGGCAAATACATCACCCAGAACCTCATCGTCTCGCTACTAAGCAAAATGGGCGTTCGGGTGGCGGCAAAAGGCGCGTCCAAGTTCGTACCGCTGATCGGCAGTGCCGTGGCAGGCGGCATCAGCTTTACCGCCATGAAATACATGGGTAACAGCCACATCGACGACTGCTACCGCATCGCGCTCGCTGCCCTAGAGCACCGCCAGCTCGAACGCGCGGTAGAGGACGACGCCGTGATCGAAGCGGACGCGTACACCCCCACCAACGGCCCCACTCGCCCTGATTCATAAGGCAGCGCCCGTCGGCAATGGTATGCTGGAACGTCTTGTCATCTTATCTAGGAGAAAGCAATGCCCGCTTATATCGTTTTGACCCGTGAGCGCACCCACGACAGCGAAGAGATGCAGCGCTACAGCGAAAAAGCCAAAGCCGCCCGCGAAGGCCACGACCCGCAGCCGCTAGCGTTTTACGGCGATGTTGAAGTATTGGAAGGCAGCGACATGGAAGGTGCGGTGATTCTACGCTTCCCGGACATGGCCGCCGCCCGCGCCTGGTACCAAAGCCCCGCCTACCAAGAAGCCCGCAAGCACCGCTTCCTGGGTGCCGATTACCGCGTCTTTTTGGTAGAAGGCATCGAAGAGGTGTGATGGCGCAACAAGTCACCCTCGATGGGGATGAACTCGCTCGCGGCATTGATGAGCGAGGCGGCGGTGAGCTGGGGCACGCCGTAGACCTCGACACGTTTACCGTGCACCTCACGGATTTTCTGGGCTAACAGATCGAAGTCGCCATCGCCGGACACCAGCACCACCACATCCACCTCGCGCGCGGTGTAATAGACGTTCTGGGTATCGACGAAGATGGCGACGCGGGTGGTCATGGAAAAGCCTCGGCAAGTAATAAAACGCCAGCTTCATGAGGCTGGCGTTGGTAAGGGTGCATGGTACCGCGCCGTTATTTAGAATGCGCCCTCTGGGTAGGCACGAGGCGCGATACCCCCACCACCACCGAGCCCACCAAGAAGCCAATCACCGCTGAACACAGCGTATTGAAGCTCCAGCCCAGCGTGCTACCAAAGGCACCGGTGGACTCATGAATGGCATGCTCGATGTGATGCACCCACTCGTAGGGCGCGTTGAACCAGCCCGTTCCCTCTGCCCCCAGATTCACCATCAAGATATGCCCGCCCACCCACAGCATGGCGATGGTGCCCACTACTGAGATGGTCGCGAGCACTTTGGGCATGGCCGTGACCAAGCCACGGCCCAGGGCTTGTACGCCTGAGTGATCCCGCTGGGCAAGCTGTAGGCCAACATCGTCCATCCTGACCAGCAGCGCCACCACGCCATACACCAAAACAGTGATCACAAACGCAACCACCACCAAGCTGGCTAGCTGTGACCAGAATCCTTGATGAGACACCGTCGCCAGCGCAATCACCATAATTTCAGCAGAGAGAATCAGATCGGTGCGAATAGCACCACTGACGATCTTCTTCTCGGCCTCCGGCCCTTTTTCGACCGCGGGCTTGTCATCGTCATGCTGGCCAGAGAGCTTATGCCACACCTTCTCCGCGCCCTCAAAAGCTAAGTAGGTGCCGCCCATCATCAGGATGATCGGCAGTAGCCCGGGCAGAAAATGATTCAGCAGCAGCGCCGCCGGTAGGATAAACACCAGCTTGTTGCGGATAGAGCCCAGCGCGATCTGCTTCACAATCGCCAATTCACGCTCTGCCACTACCCCGTGCAAATATTGCGGCGTCACCGCCGCATCATCCACCACCACCCCTGCCGCTTTCACCGTCGCACGACCAGCCGCGGCGCTTACATCGTCCAGTGATGCAGCGGATAGCTTCGCCAGCGCGGCAATGTCGTCCAGTAATCCAATCAAGCCGCCAATAGCCATGGGTATTTCCTCCGTGAATCAGCATTGCAGATAGTAAAGCACACGGTGGCTGGGGCGGGCGGACTCTTTTATGCCAAGGGCAGTGTCGTTTCGTTCTCTTCATGACCTACCCTCACTGTGTCTCTTCGAAGAGTGGCCTTCGAGGGAGCGCGCTATGGAGTGAGGGGTACTACCTTAAGGAAGCATTTTCAGGCAGCGTGATTTGCCCCATTAGATAAGGCGCAACGCGGCCTTTAATCATCACGCGCTCGCCTTCTACAACGCAATTCAGCGCGCCTTGGCGAGCGCCACCCTGGCGGGCAGTGAGTGCTTGCTTACTCAAACGCGCGGCCCAGTAAGGTGCGAGCGACGTATGCGCCGAGCCAGTCACCGGGTCTTCTTCCACGCCGACCTTGGGGCCAAACCAGCGAGACACAAAATCCACGTCATCGCCTTTCGCGGTAACGGCCACACCTCGCCCTGGTAACTGTTTAAGCCGCTGCATATCCGGCGTAAGACGTTCAATCACACTCGCCTCCTCGACTACCACCACAATGTCATCCGAGATCAGCAGTTCCTCGATTTCGATACCGCCCAGGGCAGCGGCGACTTCCGCGTGCATGTCTAGCGGTGCGAGCGTTTTCGCGGGGAAGTCCATCACCAGCGCATCGCCCTCGCGGCGAACGGTTAGTACACCGCTTCTGGTTTCAAAGGCCACCGCCTCGGCCACCACGCCCAAGGCATGAAACACCACCCACGCCGCCGCTAAGGTGGCATGGCCGCACAGATCCACCTCCACCGAAGGCGTAAACCAGCGCAGGTGATAGCCCGCTTCCGTGGGTACGAAAAACGCGGTTTCGGAAAGGTTATTCTCCGCTGCAATGGCCTGCAGCAGCGCATCATCCAACCACGCCTCCAGCGGGCACACGGCGGCTGGGTTGCCCTCAAAGGGTTTTGAGGCGAAAGCATCTACTTGGTAGAGGTCGATTTTCATGGCAGTTACCGAAAAAGAGAGGCGAAAACGCTAGGTTAGTGTCGCTTTCTGGCGGAGGCATCAAGCTCAATCGCGCGTCGTCAAGCGCTGAGCTCGTCTCCGCCTGGAAGCCATCACGGCCACTGCCGCGATGCAAAGGGCAGCGGCAATCCCAGCCCATATAAAATGGGAATAGCCACTCAGCCGCTCGAACAGTGGCGCAAGGGCCTGACCAAACAGATAACCGAGCGTGACCCAGGCCAGCGCCCAGATGAACGCCGAAAGAGCATTGAGCAGGATAAAGCGTGGCCAAGGATAATCGGTCGTGCCGATGGTCACCGCACCGGCCGTGCGTAGCCCATAAAGAAAGCGCAAGGAGAACGCGAAAACGTCCGGGTGGGCGTTGAACGTGGTCACTACACGCCCACCCGCTGCGCTCCCCTGCACCGAGCGAACGATAGCGCTATTGCGCCCGCCATGCCCAAGCAGGAAGAACACTTGATCCGCCACGAAAGAGCCCAATGCCAGGGCGATGATAGCGGGCCAAACGCCGATAAGGTGCTGATGAGACATGATGCCGCCAAGCATTGCGATGCCCTCGCCCTCCAAGCTCGCCCCCACGAACAAGCCGAAGCTGCCATAATTCGCCACCAAATGCTCAAGCGTCATTTGCGTTCATCCATAAAGTTACCCCAGAGCCGTGGGCGGCACGTAAACGCCATTTTTATCGCGGTTAGGGTTGATGCGGAGGGTTGAATAGGGCTTTTTAGCGGCAGGCAGCTTATTCAATCTGCGAGAGGCATTCAACAGCAACGCACGCAGCCCACACCCATCAGTGCAGCTAAACCAGCAACCCATTATTATCCTGCTAACTACTTTACCTACTGACCTCATGCACACCACACCTACTCACTGGGCACGCTATGCATAACCTATGGATTCCCGTTGTCGCCATTTTCATCGTGGCGGGCCTGATATTCGGTGGCCAAGCCTACTCCGAGGCCCAGCGTGATGCGCACATCCTCACAAGTATATCGGAACGCCTCGGTAGCCAAACGCAGGCCGACATCTCACATTTTAAACGCGTCAACAAGGGCTATGGGGTTTGCGGGGATTATCACCTTGCCAACGTTGAGCATGGCCACTTCTACTACAACAGCGCCACCGAGCGCCTAGCGCTGGGCACCGATGCGCCGCTGTATCAAGATAACTGCGATAGGGTTTCTGACTAACGCCTTGAAACCTATCGTTCTCAACAAGCAGCCCTAACCCACCTCCACGGAGTAACGCGTGCTGCGCCCACCGCCGGGAAGCTTGGAAAGGCAGCCTTTCTCCACCAGTTCTGCCAAATCCCGCGTGGCGGTGGCCTTGCTCACCTCAGCCAACGATTGGTACTTGCGGGCATTAATACCCTGTGCAAATTCTTCGACTGCGGTATCCAACAAACGGTTCAGCACCTTAATTTGCCGTTCGTTGAGTATCGTAGTTGCCATGATACTGACAAAAAAACCAAATGAGGCCTAGCTCAAAGAGATCTATCGAATTGAATCTGGTTCTGGGTTCACACAAACAGTATCTGTAAAAGTCTGTTTATTCTAAAGGGCGGGATACTTTGACCGAAACTTTGGACACGCTGTAGAGCTCCACTTTGCCGCCGACAGCCTTTTCGGGGTTAAACAGTGCGAGATTGATACCGTCGCTGACTGAACTACGATAGAGCACGCCGTCGAAACCGATTTTCTTAATGAACTCACAAAGATACTGGCTCGGAATATAGTCGATCGCGGCCCCTGACGGCTGAACAGGTCGAGTCAACTCCTCACCTAAACGTTCGAGGAACGGCAAATCGGCGCGTAACTGACTAATCTCGCTCGACTCGGAGAGTATGAAGGGAGAAACGAGTTTGCGCGGATTGCGCAAGTCCACAACCTTAATATCGGGAATTGTGAAATCAGCAACACATGCAAGCTCGCCGGTATGAGGCCTTATCTCAGCCACAGCGGTTTCAGGAATTGATCCCAGATAAAGATAGGGAATGCCCGCAGGATTAGCCCGACCATGTGATGAGCGTCGCTCCGGGGGTGCACCCATCTTCTCAATTGGGAAGACCTGGTCCTCGGCAAGGATGCGCGCGCGATACCATTGCCGAGGTAATTGCGACGCCAACAACATGCCAAACAACTGTTCGAGGCGGTCTAAATCAATGGCGACATCAAGGAACCAGCGGTTGGCATACATCATTTCGTCGCGCAACTTATCCCACTGTGCGAGCCCCTCACTAATATAGCTTGGAGATGGTGCAAAGCTTTTTCGGACGATTTCACCGTCATCGAGAATCTCACCGAGCAGTTCTTTAGCGTGGGCGGTGTCCATACGTTGGTGACTAAAGAGCTGCCAATCATCCTTCATCCATTCGACCAGCGACTTACCGTCCTCACTCGGCTCATAGACATTAACTAGAAGCTCGAAATAATTGGCGAGCTTACCCGGCTCAACAAGCTGGGTATCAGCGGTCCCGCAAAAATCACATGCTCCGTAACTGGGATCTAGCGACGGGAAGAGCTGATCGCGCAAACTGCGATCATCAAAACATTCAGGGCAACAGAGTCGTTGTACCATAAGGCTTAACCAAGATAGTCGGCAAGTGTCTCGATGTGATGCTTCATCGAGAGCTTTTTAATGTAGCCGAGGCCTGGAAAATGGCCTTTAGCATGGAGGGAGCGAAACTCCTTTATCGCCTCAGTTTCAAGAATGTGGGAATTGTCACTATCCAGTTTCGCGATCAGTTTCTCCAGCGCCTGAGCGAACTTGCCAGCAGGGTCGGTTGGAGTGTCGTTAGTATCAGAGATAAAGTGGTAGACATACATGACATCGTCTTTGTCAGGATCAATGAAAGTCAAGTGGATCGCGACGGCGTAAGCCGGACCACCGCTCTCACTATAAACGTCGCCAGCGATAAGAAAATCTCCAAATCCCGTCATGCGGAGTTCATCATAGGTGACATGAAGGTCGGAGAACTCCTCTACAGGAAGATAATCGGCGTTACGTTGCCGTTTGAAGCCGTCGCGTACGAGAATGCGTTTGCCCTGGTCGAAGTGCTTCCGGTAGAGCATTTTTGCATGATCTTCTATAAATACGTTATCGAGGCCCGCCGTGTTTTTCTTAAGCGCAGCCGCCAGCTCCTTGGGGGCAGTGAAGCCCGCGTGGACTAGAACAGGTTGATGATCAGCATGTTGGTCATAGCAGGCTATTACTTCATCTGCATTCATATCATTACGCAATAAAATGCCAGCTGAGATATTGTCAACTTCGCAAAAATATTCTTGGAGTAGACCAGTAATGCTCGCCCCGTCTTTTTTGTGGTCACCGTGATAAGGGTTCACGATAACTATAGCGCGCCCACCTGCCTCGCACACAGCACTCAATGTTTTCTTAAGGCTGCCAAGTGACTCCCGCACAGGCTCAATCACAGGCACAAAGTTCTTTTCGGCAAGCAACTTTGACGTCTCGCGGATAGTAATTAGCTCGTATTGTTTTCCGCGAAAATAGGGATAATACATACGAAGGTCAGCTCCAAGTCATAGCTGTTTGAAGCGGAGTCTCAATGGCATCAATCAGCTTCGAGTGATCAGAGCGGCGCACCGATATAGAAAGCGCCGCTGCTTGCAAAGATTTGGGCAAACGATTGACAAAGTCACTAAGTGATGAAAGATCACGCGTCCGCTTGAGCGTGCGAACCATCTCTATATGCAACTCTACCGGGTCTAGCCTAGAGAACAGGTCACGCATAGTCGCGTGCCGTTGAGTGTTAGGAACCTCAGGTACCACCACGCCCATCGTCTGCAAGATTGTGTTGCTTTCAGCCATACGCAATGACTCAAAAACGGTTACTGGGCAGATTCGCTCAGGGCGCTCTGCTGCTTCGCGCACTGTTGTTATCCGGAAGCGCTTAGAAAGGCACATTACCCCTACGTCTTTCGGAACCGTTTCTATTATGCCTTCTATATGATCTTTGCTCGCAATTACATTTACCTTGGCGAAAACACGCTTATAGTTATCGACCTGGTTGGCTAGTCGCGCAAGCGAATCCCGCTCCGACTTGATCTCATAGACGGTAGCTGTGCCGTTCAAGATGACGAGATCAGCCTTGCTACTACCAGCACGAAACTCATTGAGCATCGAAGCTGTGCGTAGCGAATGCGTTCCCATCAGTATCTTCTGGCTGATAGCCGCCCGATAAATATATTCATCGCGCTGTCCTGCGACCTTCAAAATTTCGAATGCTTGGTCGAAAACATCTCCAACAGTCGCACCCGAACCGGCATTATCAAGCAAGTTTGTTTGTTCCAGTAACCGACAGAATAAGCCAGACTGGCCTTTTTTCGCCAATTCACGGAAGACAGCTGCAGAGAAGAGTCGGGTCAGGGCGGACAGTTGCGATGTACTATAATTTTTCATACTCCTACCTCAGCCGTCCATTTCGGACAAATCAGGGGGCATGAGTTGACCCCTAACCTACATTTAGCAAAAACGGCAGTATCCTTACCGCCGCTCGAAGCGAACAACTTTACCGTTGCATATTCTCAATACTAAATATAGACCTGATACCGAACAGTTTAAGGTTAGGCTACATCACTTGCGCCCACGCAACTATATAAGAAATAAGCCTACGCTCACTCCCACTCTATTATCAATAAGCCATTTTTGTCTTTTATTTTCAACGGCTTATTATACTGATAATCGGTAACACCATGATAAATACCATGCTCAGAAATTCCTTAAAAATAATTTCATTTTTTACTGGCAGCTCCTCTCAACAGGGTCAGAACCAGCCAAACCGGGTAAAAAGCCACCAACCCTGTGGAGACGCCCATCCCCGCTACTGTCAGAAAAAAGGTATAACGCTGACGCTAACCATTTTACCGTATCTCTCCCGACCCAACCTAAAGAGATTTCAGTCCCCCTCGAAGCCTGCCGAAATGCTCAGGGCAAGTGTCGGGAGTTCATTGCGCCCCAATGATACTATCGTGCCCTCGAAAAAACAGCGGGAACAGCCTTAAATGCGCGAACAATTGGAGCGATATCAAGTCTGGCTTTATCTCCTAGCCATCCTGGCCGGCATGACCATCGGCTGGATGTCATCAGAGCAGACCCGTCATTGGGAAGCGCTGCTTTGGCCCGCACTGGGCGTTCTCCTGTACACCACTTTCACTCAGGTACCACTGATACATCTCAGGTCGGCATTTCGTGATCGCCGCTTTCTGGCCGCTTTGCTGACGGGCAATTTTATTCTGATACCAGTGGTCGTTGGTCTTCTATTGTGGCTGTTACCGGATGATCCCGCTATTCGTCTCAGCGTGCTGCTGGTACTGCTGGTACCCTGTACGGACTGGTTTATCAGTTTTACCCATCTCGGTGGCGGGGACGGTGCCCGGGCCATCGCGGCCGCGCCGATCCTCCTGATTGTCCAGCTCATTTTGCTGCCCGTTTACATCTGGCTCTTCATGGGCAATATCGCCATTGAACTGGCGGTTGGCAGCCACTTGTTGCCAGCCTTCTTCGGACTGATTGTCACTCCGCTGATCCTGGCCTGGTTAACCGAACGGCTGACGGAAAAGCACCAGCGAGCGCAAACACTGGTGGACTGGCTTGGGTGTCTGCCCGTGCCATTGCTGGCGCTGGTGGTGTTTCTGATTGCCGGCTCCCAGGTCAGCCTGGTGATCGACAATGGCGCCCTGCTGTGGTCCGCGCTCCTAGTCTTTGTACTTTACCTGGTTGCCGCCGCCATTATCGGCAAGGGGCTCAGCGAACTATTCGGGTTCACACCCACTACCAGCTGCACCCTCACCTTCAGCTTTGGCACCCGAAACTCCTTCGTTATGCTGCCACTGGCCCTGTCACTGCCGGAACCCTGGCGGGCCGCTGTCGTTGTCATTGTTTTCCAATCCCTGGTCGAGTTGTTCGGTATGGTCGCGTATCTGCGCTGGCTGCCGCACCTGATCAGGCATTCCGACTGAGCCGGGAACGCAGCCTTACCCGGCACAACAGGACAATTGAGTCACGTCCTTGGTAAAAGTCTGGGCGCAGTGCTTGAGCCCTTCCACTGTGGTCCGGTAGGGAAACAGCTCTTCAGCCAATTTCTGCACGGTCATATTGGCCCGCATCGCCATGACCGCCGGCATGGCGCGAAGATCGAGCATAGCGTCGCCGCCGGCCATATTGATCCCGGCCCGGCTGCCCCCGGCGGCAGCCACATAGACGAACTGCGGTTGGTCGGTGCAATCGCCCGCCACTCAGGGCAGCGCACTACGGACACACGTAACGCCATGGGAGTCCAGTCCTTTCTATGTGGTTGCCTTTCTGCTAGGCTCACGATCAAATTCCGGGACCACTTGCATGATTAAACGCTGTTTCATAGTCGCAATGACGCTGTTGATTGCTTTGCAGTCAGTGGCATCTATTGCCTATGAAGCACAACCGCACAACCCCGCAATGCCACATTATGATGAGCATTCACACGAATCAGCGGATTTTTCCAGCGAAAATCAGGCAACCAAGTCGTCTCCCGACAGCCCCAGTCATTCAGCGGACCATGGCCATCACAGCCACAGCTGCTTTCACATGGTGTTGCTGGGAACCCTCACAGACATTTCCGGCTTGGCTGCGGGAATAGTACAGTCCGACTACCAAGCCAACTTCACCACCGGGGTTCAATCCTCCCTTTTCCGCCCTCCCGTTTCCTGACCCTGCGAATACCTTCCCCACCCGGGGAACAACTGTCATTTAGACTTTCGTAGGAGCAGCCTCATGCTTTTCAGAATGCCCATGAAAACTGGGCGGCGCGCAATGCCGTCCCACTCTATTATCCATGCCTTTTCCCTTCTAGCGCTGGCATTCGGTGCTGCCCTGGCACACGCCGGGGAGAAACCGCTCACTCTGTCCGAGGCCCTCTCGCGGACCATGGCGCAAAACCCCGGCCTCCAGGTCTTCGATTTTCGCCTTCAGGGCCTTGATGGCCGCCGCATTACGGCAGATCAAAATCCTGCCCTGGAGGCCGGCCTGGAAGTGGAAAACTTCCTCGGCAGCGACAATCTGCGAGGAGTTGACGGGGCAGAGTACACCCTATCCCTGTCATCGGTTCTCGAACTTGGCGGCAAGCGTCAGGCCCGCGTCAGCGTGGTTGACTCACGATACGGGCGCGTCGAGGCCGAGCGCCGGGCCGAGACCCTGGATGTGCTCGGACAGGTGACCCAGCGCTTTGTCGCCACCCTGGCCCTGCAGGAAAAACTCCAACTCGCCGCTGAAGCCGTGGCGCTGGCCGAGGCCACCCACGAGATCGTCACCCGTCGCGCCGACCGCGGCGCGGCGCCCCAGGCCGAAGTCCTGCGCGCCAGGGCCGCGCTCACCCAGAGTCGTATTGAGCAGTCCCATCTGCGAGCCGCCTACGAGAGCCGGAAAATGGCTCTGGCTTCCCTGTGGGGTGATACCAGCCCGGACTTTCAAATGCTGGAAGGCGACCTGTTCCAGTTCGGTTCCTCCGACAACTTCGTTGCTCTGTACCAGCGGGTCAGCGACAGCCCGGCCATTCAAATCTACGCCAGCGAACAGCGTATCCGCGAAGCGGAAATTCAGCTGGCGCGCAGCCAGTCCGAGAGCGACATCCGTTGGCAGGTCGGCATCCGGCGCTTCGAAGAGACGGATGATACGGCCTTGACCGCTGGGCTCTCGGTACCGCTCTTTTCCGGACGGCGCAATCGCGGCGAGGTGCAGGCCGCCCTGGCGGCGCGGGATGAGGTCCGATTCCGCCGGGAGGATACCCTGCTGCGCCTCCATTCGCGCCTGTTCGACGCCTACCACTTGCGGCAACAAAGCATCGAGACTGTTGAGCAGATTCGCAGCCAAATGCTTCCCGACCTGACCGAGGCACTCACTCAGACCCGCGAAGCCTATGAAAACGGCCGCTACAGCTATGTGGAGTGGACCGCCGCACAGCGGGAGCTGCTCTCAGCACGGGAGGCACTGGTCGACGCCGCCACCACGGCGCTGCTCAACCAGGCGTTGATCGAACAACTTACGGCGCAGCCACTCGCGACTGTTCCGGGCGCCCCGACGCGCTAACCCACAAATTCAGGATTCACACCATGCAACTGATAAAACAACTCTGTCTGATTCTGGTGGCCACCTGCCTTGCCATCAGCCCCTTACAAGCTGCCGAGGAACAACACGACGAATCGCAGGCAGAGGCCAGGGGGCCTCACGGCGGCATACTGCTGCAACAGAACGACGCCACCGTCGAACTGCAGATCTTCGAGCAGGGGGTCCCACCGGAATACCGGGCCTGGGTCACCAGGGATGGCCGCGCCGTTACTGATGATATTGACCTCAATGTCCAGCTCACCCGCCTGGGTGGGCAAGTGGACACCTTCGACTTCGCCTACCAGGGGGACTACTGGCTGGGGGATGGCGTGGTGACCGAACCCCACTCCTTCGACGTAGAAGTGAGCCTCGCCATGGACGGCAAGAACTACCGCTGGCACTGGGAATCCCACGAAGGTCGCACCCGGATCGCCCCGGCTATCGCCCGAAAAGCGGGTATCACAACGGCCGCAGCCGGGCCGAGTGCCATCGAGCGCAGCCTCACCACCTACGGCAGCCTGACCACGGCACCGCAGCAGATTGCCCGGATCCGCGCCCGTTTCCCGGGCGTGGTCAGCCAGGTGAAGGTCAATCTGGGCGATCGGGTCGAGCGTGGTGACGTGCTCGCTCAAGTCGAGTCCAACGAAAGCCTGCAAACCTACGCACTGCGAGCGCCCATCGACGGGATCGTCATTGAGCGTCGGATCAGCAACGGAGAAATGACCGGGGAGCAACCCCTATTCGCCATTGCCGATTTGACCACTCTGTGGGCGGAATTCAAGGTCTTCCCCGGCCAACGGGCCGAGGTTGCCATTGGCCAGAAAGTCCGACTGAAGGCTGACGGCATTGACCGGGAAGGCACCATCCGCCACCTGCTGCCGGCACCCGGCAACGCGCCCTACACCCTGGCCCGGGTCGAAGTCGACAATGCCGAGGGACTGCTGACCCCCGGTTTGCTGGTGGCCGGGGATATCGTGGTGGAAACGGTGGAGGCCCCCTTGGTGGTTGACAACCGCGCCCTGCAATCCTTCCGGGACTGGACCGTGGTGTTTATTCAGGTGGATGACACCTACGAGATCCGCCCACTGGAGCTGGGCCGCAGCGACGGCAACCTGACTGAGGTGCTGGGCGGCCTGCAAGCAGGCGATCGCTATGTGGTGGAAAACAGTTATTTGATCAAGGCCGATATCGAAAAATCCGGCGCATCCCACGACCACTAACCCAGGAGGCTTTGATGATAAACGCCATCTTACGCTTCTCGGTAGAGCGGCGGTTTTTAACGTTATCCCTTATTCTGGTGCTGGTCGGCGTGGGCGTGTGGAGTTTTCAGCGCCTGCCCATCGACGCGGTGCCGGATATCACCAATGTCCAGGTACAGATCAACACCGAGGCACCGGGCTATTCGCCCCTGGAGGCAGAGCAACGCATCACCTTCCCGGTGGAAACGGCCTTGTACGGCCTGCCCAACCTGTCCTATACCCGGTCCCTGTCCCGCTACGGCCTGTCCCAGGTCACGGTGGTGTTCGAGGAAGGCACGGACATCTATTTCGCCCGCAACCTGATCAATGAGCGCTTGGGCGCCATCAAGAGCGCGCTGCCACCCGGGCTGGAGCCGGAGATGGGTCCCATCGCCACCGGTCTTGGCGAGATCTTCATGTACACCGTAGAAGCCCTGCCCGGTGCCACTCAAGCGGATGGCAGTCCGCTGGACGCTACGGCACTGCGTGAGATCCAGGACTGGATCATCAAACCCCAGTTGGCCCAGGTGCCCGGCGTGATCGAGGTCAACACCATTGGCGGCTACGACAAGCAGTACCACGTCACGCCGTCGCCCCAACGGTTGCTGGAGTTCGGCATCACGGTGGATGAACTGGTCAGCACCCTGCGGGCCAATAACACCAATCGCGGCGCCGGCTATATCGAACGCAACGGCCAACAGCTGTTGGTGCGCTCGCCCGGGCAGCTGGCCACCATTGGCGATATTGAACAGGTGGTGATTGCCAACCGGGATGGTGTGCCAGTCCGGGTAGCCGATGTAGCTGAAGTGGCCATTGGCAAGGAGCTGCGCACCGGCGCCGCCACCCGCGACGGCAAGGAAACGGTGATGGGCACCGCCATGATGCTGGTGGGGGAAAATTCCCGGGCGGTAGCACAGGCGGTGGCCGAAAAGCTGGAGGCCATTCAGCCCTCCCTGCCCGACGGCGTCAAGGTGGAGGCGGTATACGACCGCACAGCCCTGGTGGACAAGGCGATTGCCACGGTGGAGAAGAACCTGCTTGAAGGGGCACTGCTGGTGATCGTGGTGCTGTTTCTGTTGCTGGGCAACCTGCGCGCCGCCTTGATCACGGCAGCTGTCATTCCGCTTTCGATGCTCGCCACCATCACCGGTATGGTGCGGTCTGGCGTATCCGCCAATTTGATGAGTCTGGGGGCGCTGGATTTCGGCCTGATCGTCGACGGCGCGGTCATCATCGTCGAGAACTGTATCCGGCGCCTGTCCCAGGCCCAGCACCAGGGTCAGTTGCCCCTCAAGGAACGTCTGCAATTGGTGTTCGAGGCCACCAACGAAGTGATTCGTCCCAGCCTGTTTGGTGTCGCCATCATTACTGTGGTGTACTTGCCGATCTTTTCTCTCACCGGCGTTGAGGGCAAGATGTTCCACCCCATGGCGGCCACTGTCGTAATGGCACTGCTGGCGGCCATGGTGCTGTCACTGACCGTGGTGCCCGCCGCTGTTGCGGTCTTTATGGGGGGCAAGATCAGCGAAAAGGAAAGCCCGGTAATCAGCGGTGCTAAATCGCTCTACAGGCCTGCGCTGCGGGTGGCTATGAGGTTCCGCTGGCTGGTGTTGGGCGGCGCGACCACGCTGGTAGCGGTCTGTCTCTGGCTGGCGACCACCCTGGGGTCGGAATTTATTCCACAACTGGATGAAGGGGATATTGCACTCCATGCCCTGCGCATCCCGGGCACCGGGTTGGAGCAGTCCATCGAGATGCAATCGCAGCTGGAAGAACGGCTGAAGGCCTTTGGGGAGGTGGACAAGGTGTTCGCCAAGATCGGCACGCCGGAAGTGGCCACCGACCCCATGCCCCCCAGCGTAGCGGACAACTTTGTTATCTTGAAGCCCCGCAGCCAATGGCCGAACCCAGACAAAACCAAGGATGAACTGGTGGCGGAAATGGCAGCAGCGGTGGAAATGCTTCCCGGCAACAAGTATGAGTTCACCCAGCCCATAGAAATGCGCTTCAACGAACTGATCTCCGGCGTGCGCGCCGACATCGGCATCAAGGTGTTCGGCGATGACCTGGATCAGTTGCTGGCATCGGCCAACGACGTCCTTGAGGTTGTGGAATCCATGGAGGGCGCCGCCGATGCCCGGGTCGAACAGGTGACCGGCCTGCCCATGCTGTCGGTACACCCCAAGCGCATGGCGCTATCTCGCTACGGGCTGACCGTGGATGATCTCCAGGATCTGGTGGCAGCCGGTGTCGGGGGCGAAAACGCCGGCCTGATTTACGAAGGCGACCGCCGCTTCCAGTTGGTGGTGCGTCTTCCCGAAGACATCCGCCGGGATGTGGACAGCCTCGCGGACCTACCTGTCCCCCTGCCGGACGGTGGCTATGTGCCCCTGTCGGAAGTGGCCGAGCTGGAGCTGGCTCCGGCGCCCAACCAGATCAGCCGGGAAAACGGCAAGCGTCGGGTGGTGGTCACCGCCAACGTGCGGGACCGCGACCTGGGCGGATTTGTCGAGGAAGCACAGGCGCGCATTGCGGACGACGTGGACCTACCCGCCGGATACTGGCTGGATTACGGCGGGACCTTCGAGCAACTGCAGTCCGCCAGTCAGCGGCTTGCCATCGTGGTGCCCGTGACCCTCGCCATCATCCTCGCACTCTTGGTGATGGCCTTCGGCTCCCTCAAAGATGCCTTGATCATCTTCACCGGCGTGCCACTGGCCCTCACCGGCGGGGTTCTGTCCCTGTGGCTGCGAGACATGCCCCTGTCGATCTCGGCGGGTGTTGGCTTTATCGCCCTCTCCGGGGTGGCGGTGTTAAACGGCTTGGTGATGATCGCCTTTATCCGCGATCTGTGGCACGAGCAGGGTGACCTGATGAAGGCCATTGTCGAAGGCGCCCTGATCCGCTTACGGCCGGTATTGATGACCGCCCTGGTAGCAAGCCTCGGCTTTGTACCCATGGCACTCAATACCGGCACCGGTGCCGAAGTACAGCGTCCTCTGGCGACCGTGGTGATCGGCGGGATTATCTCGTCCACCCTGTTGACGTTGTTTGTACTCCCTGTGCTCTATGCGCTGTTGCATGGCAGAAGTGCCAGTAACTCCACGCCCACAGGCGACATTAATCACGACACTGATAGTTAACCAACACTCCATCGTGGGGGGGGAATCTCCCCATGATTTTTTCAATGTTCTTTTATTGCGGTTTATATCCTGGAAAGACTATGAACGATCCACCCAAGCAACGAATAGATGACTTGAAAGAAGCCTCACCCTTTCGAACACATCGCATCCACGCCATCAACAGTGACTGGTATTTTTTAACCCGTGAAGGTCAAAATATCGGGCCATTCCCGAACAAAAAAGCGGCCTAAGACAGCCTTGCGGAACTCCTGAAAACTGTCAAAATGGATGAGTAGCCAATGGCCCAAAATCCACAAAGTCGCCAAGGTACAGGCGACCTAGGGTCTCCCCATTTTCCGGCGTGTCATCGGCATAGTCCTCCTGAGGAGGTGAACAAGTCTGGTATTCGTGCCTCGGCGTCTGGCGCTCTTCTCCAGAGGGGGTAGAAAACACTTCGGCCTTGAGCAAACAGCCGTTGC